>JAQWSU010000046.1 GCA_029243025.1 Pirellulaceae bacterium
CGCACGTTGCTCATAAAGCTGGTTAACGCGCTAGCTGAATTACTCAACCGCCAGAATTTATTCCCCTCCATCGGATGGAGGCGATTGCAAGCAGCGTTCTCATCGGTTCCCCCTCGTCCCGTTGAAGTGTGTAGCACGTCCGCCAGTAAACCAACTTGGCAGAATCTTGTACAGCAAATCGCCTGCAGGCGCTTCAGGTACCACCGCCTCAGATGGTCCCTGAAATGGTCGTTTTGCCCCCTGCCCGCAGACGTGATTTCGAGCCTTTTGTAGTAGGTCTAGCGGGTTTTCAAACCACCGAATCCGCACCTAACAAACAACATGACCAGCTGACATGAGCGCCCCAAGAAATCACAACCCTCGTTTTTCTTGGTAAGGCTTCGCATATTCTTCCAAGGACGCTCGAATTGTCGATCGGGTTTCATCACTGGAATGTTTCGCGGTTTGTTCCAACATCTTCATGAAGTGTTCAATGCCGGCAGGCTCCACCGGACAGCCAATATTTCCGTTTGGCCCATCGGCACTAATCAGCTCGTCACCTCCCGCGTCCAAAATCACCATCCACGGTATCCCACCGGTTCGATCACCACGAAGCCGAGTCGCCACTTGTTCGCCATTCGTCATCTCATCCGTGTCAATCTTGACCACGATATAATCCTCAGCCAGCAATGCATGATTCGGCTCGAGAAACTTCTCGAGTACGCCACACCACCCTCACCATGGTGCCCCCAGATGAATGAAGACGTTCTTGTCCTTCACTTTGGCTTCCGTGAGCGCGTTTGCCAAAACAACTTCGGCATCAGAAGATTTCGTATCCGGCTGAGCGGATGCGGCAGACGCAGACCCATCCAGCGGCGGATCGCCAGCCACAACAGACTCTTTGCTGCCCGGATCGACTCGATCAGTCTGGCTGTTTTCCAGAGCAGTTCGACTACAAGCTGAGATCAACAAGAGCACCACCATGCTTGAGTAAAAAGCATCCAAGCGTCTCATCACTTCCCCCTTGAAATGCGTGATGGCTGATTCGATTCACCATCAAAAAATGAAACCCAATTACAGGGGACAAATCCGAACGTTAGCGATCATAAATATCCGCGATTGACCGTTTCAAGGCAAGCGACATCGTTCAGGGACAAATTAAACCTCCCCTCGTTCTTTAGCCCTGAAAATCGCACTCGAAACGATCGCGAACTTTTCTTCACAGATTTCATCTCGTTCATCAAAGATCGATTATCCGTCTCTTCACCCGCTTCCTCAGCGATTCTGACCGGAACAATTCTCGACATGAAATCGCCAACATCGCCTGAGGCGATTCGACGTCTCCCAAATCTCACGATGCATCCGAATCGCTCAACGGCCATTTCTTACCATCACGGCAAGGTAAAAAAAATCCGCTGACCAACGGTCAGCGGATTCGTAATCAAAACTGCTTATCTAAAAATCATCACTAGCTTCGCTTGCGGAAACGCAGCAAACCAGCCAAGCCGATGAAAACGATCGTCAACGACGACGGTTCCGGAATCGACAGCGGCGATGCGCCTGCGGCCAAGCTCGCAACTTGACCGTCGCTTAAGGCGAAATCATAGATCGCAGCATCATCGATGTTACCCAAGAAGTTACAGCAATCACTTCCACGGAGAATACCACCAAGGGTCGTAGTGTCCGGTGCGAAACCATCATTGACGAACGAAGCGTAATCGAAACTCTGGTCTTCAACGCCATCGATGTAAAGAGTTCCAACATGATCCGTGTCGACCCACGCCATGTGACGCCAAGTATCATCAAACAGATCGCCATTCGAGAACTGATGACCAGGACTTCCACCATTTCGGAAGAAGAAATCAAACTTTGCATCGGAACTGTTATTCTTTGTGCCCAAGTTGAACAGCGGATTGTTATTCGTCGTCATGCCTTCAGAAAAGACTCGGTCGTCCGAATTCGCTGTTCCCTCGCCTTTCACCCACATGGAAATCGTGAAAGCCGATTGAGTGGTAAGAGGCAAGTTTGAATTCTGTGTTACGTTCACCAAGGTTCCGGCAGCGCCATCAAAAGCGGCGGACTTACCACCGGCGGGCAAGCTAGTTGGAATGTCCGCATCAAAGGATACGCCACCGAGGATTTCTCCCTCGTTACCGTTTCCTGATTGATCGGCTGTGTTGTCGTCAAAATCCCAGTAACCCACCAATCCATCCGCGCTGGCCGACGAAGTCAGGGTCAGACTAAGACAAAACAAGAAAAGAAGAGAGTGCCGCAACTTCATAAAGAACTCCTCGTGATGAGAACGTCGAAAGATCTCGTGATAAGAAAAAGCGAATTTTTTTTCGCGTAATTTCGTATTCTTCGAATCTGTTCGGCTCAGTAGCGTTCTCGTACGGGAGAGGAATGGCGACGAAAATTCGTCGCCATAGAACGGAGGCGATGACTGATTTCTGTCAATTAGGTTTCCTGATTCCGCCCTCTTTCGGACAAGATAATTTTGCAAAGTTCACAAAACTGAGCGCAAAAAATGGCGTCGCATAAAAAGCGTGTTAACCAATAGCAACACCCATCGAAGGAGCCATCCAATCAACCCCGAGTGAAGTTCGGCTAGATCTTTATCTCATCGCAGGTTGCATGGCGCTGATTGCATGGCGCTGATTGCATGGCGCAGCATGACCGATGGCATCCGCGCTTGAAACGCGACGACTTAAGATCGAGGAGTCGAGACAATTTGGCGCAGGCCAGCTAGTCCTATCGGGGGAATCTCTTGCCAGGGCACCAGCGCGATACGATCAGCCAACTTGTTCTGGACCATCGCAATGAAATGTCGCTCATGGTGCTGCCGCTCCATCAAAACGGGATCCGTAACATTCAGCGGAACCAAACTTTGATTGACCACCCAAGCGTAAGGCTCGATTTGAGCTCTGCGCAGATCTTCTTGCAACCTGGCCGCTTCGTGCACCGGAGTAGCTTCCGGCACCGTGACGATCAAGACGCGGGTAAATTCGGGATCACGCAACAAAGGAAGTAACTGGGAAACTGGAGGAGAAATCTGAGTCGACTGTCGATCCAGTTCACGATGGTAAGCCAGTGCGGAATCCAGCAGCAAAATGGTGTGACCCGTTGGCGCTGTATCAAGTACAACGAATCGATCGGTACCATCGGAAACGGCCCTGGCAAATGCACGAAAAACGGCAACTTCCTCCGTGCAAGGTGAGCTCAAATCTTCCTGTAATAACTTTTTCCCCGCCTCATCGAGATTTTCACCCGCTGTCTGCATTACCTCCTTCACATAGGCGGATGTTTCCATCTGCGGATCAATGCACGCAACCGATAAATTTGCAAGTTTCTCTTCAGCCAAGGTTGCTGACAAATGGGAAGCTGGATCGGTGGTCGACAGATCAACCTGAAAACCACGTTCAGCGAGTGCGACCGCGACGGCTGCAGCAACAGTCGTTTTCCCGACGCCGCCCTTCCCCATGGCCAAGATCACGCCATGCCCACTGGCAGCAAGCTGGTCGATAATTGAACTAATTTGATCTGGCTGAGATTCCATCATCCTTGCATCGAGCGAGCGATTGATCGAGGTAAGTTCCTGGGGTGCATGAATAACCTGTCGCAGTGCGTCAATCCCCAACAAACTGCCGGAAGCAAGCGGCACGGTTGTCCGATGCAGTGCCTTTAAGTCGACTGGCATCTTGGCGAGTGCCGTCTGGCAGCGAACTTGGAGCGACTTCGCCACGCGATCACCGACGGCAGGATTGTCGAATGCTCCATTTACAATCAGATACTGATTTTCGACGCCAAGTTTTTTCAACTCAACACTCGTTCTCGCAGCTTCCCGGGACGCCGATATTTCGGGACGGGTTACAAGTACGAGCGTTGTCAAATCAGGATCACGCAGCGAATTAACCGTTTCCTGATAGACCTGTTGCTGGACTTGCAAACCGGCCAATGAGCCCAAGCAAGAGCTTCCGGTCGTGTTGGCCTCCATGAATCCGGTCCATGCCGATGGCAAGGTCAACAATCTCAATGTATGTCCGGTGGGAGCCGTATCGAACACGATGTGATCAAACGATTGCGTCGCCTGCTGATCACCGAGCAACCGCGCGAATTCATCAAACGCAGCAATCTCTAAGGTACAAGCGCCGGAAAACTGCTCCTCCATACTTTCCACTGCCGCAACAGGTAGTACTCCACGATACGGTCCCACAATCCGTTCGCGATATTCACGAGCTGCTAACTCGGGATCGATATTCATCGCCATCAAATTCGCAACTAGGCGAACAGCGGTTGGCTTCGTATCAAGTGGGGTGGCCAACACCTCATCCAAATTAGAAGCTGGGTCGGTTGAAACAAGCAAGACTTGCCGACCTCGATCGGCGAGCTCAATGGCAGCCGCACAGGCCATGGAAGTCTTGCCTACTCCGCCTTTCCCAGTAAACAAGAGATTGCGAGTAGGATCTTTGAGAAACTGCATGGAAAACCGTTTTCGTTGACACCCAATCAACAACAACCCGTGTCGCCACAGCAACCGCCATCATCCGCAATCGGTAGTGAGGTCTTTTGCTGTTTTGTTCCCGTCCACAAGGCGAGGTTATCCCGAGTCGGATATTCGCTGCGGCTCACGATGCGATCATCGACGATAATCAAAGGCAGACATTCGACCCCTTCGTCAGCAAGCATCTGTTGAACGATTGGGTTACTCGAGAATTGGATCGGGTCTTGTGCCAAATTAAACCGATCGACATGGTTCCCCTGTGATTCAAGCCAATCAAGATCGGCTGCAAAACGGGGTAATACCGGATCGACGTCGGGTCCACAGACACCTGTTGAACAACACATCGCTCTGTCGAAAATCTGAACTTTGCTCATCCCGATCTCCTCGATTCTTGAATCAGACTTCGTCAACCACACAGGATTCCTGCTCAACGACAGCAGCCCGAAGCAGCGTCACATCACGCTGTCCCACGAAGACCTGCCTGCTTATCCACGACGAACCATATCGCCAACTCGTCATGGAGTCAATAATCGATCCATGGGCGGGTTCCCCATCCGATCCAACCCAAACGACCTGGGCTCACCCCGTCCGAGTCCCTGACTCTGCCCAGCCTCTATGGGCGACAATGCCTGAGCTGCCTTGAGACAAACCGCAGCTTAAGACATCTACCATGACACATCGATTGCGAACCGCCAACCATGAAAACAACCGGTCATCTTGCCAAGAGCAGGCGAAAACGACTTGTCCAGCCGTGCATAGCAACGAACAAGCTGAGCCGTCGCAGAAAATCCAGACGTTTTCCTAGGCAGATACTGAAATTCCTAGGCAGATACTGAAATCGTATGATTTAGTGGGTAACCATAAGCCCTTAATCCTCGATTCGCCCAAAACGTGGCGAGCCACCATTTGAAGGGCGAGATTTGATGCTGGTATTCCTGATCAAACAGAATTCTTTTCGGACCTTTTCGACGCATTCGATTGCCAGCAAACACATGGTGTTCCTGTGCCCAAAACTCAAGCTGTTGAGGCTCGAACTCCAGTCCAATATTTGCAAGGACCCGACGAAGCTGCTGCTCAGGACTGGTCACCAAGTCTTCGTATCGAACACGACAGTAACGAAGTTTCTTCCGCCGAATAATGCGGGAGACAGCTAAATTGATACGATTCCATGAACGAGCAGCTGAATAAAATCCATACGACCTTTTCTTCCAGATCGAATCAACCGAGCCTTTCCTCTTCCTACGCATTCCTTTGCGTTGGTAACTAAAGGCCACAGCACGAGCATCGCGAACCATATGCACGACGAACAAATCAATCGCTGAAGATCGAACAAGTTTATTCAAGCGTTGAAGGCTTTTCGAGCTGTCGCACAAAAAACGTTCTTTTCGAACAGAAGTCATCGCTCGCAGCAACGTCAAATTCCGTGATGCGAACTTCGACAAGTCATTTGTGTTGACTTCAAAACCGGACGCCCCATCGGCATGCTCGACTGACTTCCTGACTTGCTGCCAATAATCACATTCCGAAAACTTCACGCCGCACATGCAAAGCGAATCGCTGCGCAGTAAATCAGGTAATTTCTGCTCAGCTTGCGACAGCTCACCGGCGCTTCGAATTTGGGAATGCGACCCGAACATCAGGTCGAGCAATGTCGTGCCACTGTGGCCAGCACCTGCAATGTAAATCAATGGAAAAGTCTGACTCATACCCACCGGTCCAGAAGATCTCGGGACACCACATAACAACCGTCTACCAGCGCCGATTTTAGATGACTTTTGCTCCTGCTCCTAGATCAGGTTATCCCGCGAAATCTTGCCTTTCCATGCCCTGCTAGAATCCAACCTAAGTCGAATGGAATGTCCCTCTTTTGCGATCGTGCCAAGCAATTCAACAGACGACTGTTTCCATCAGAATCGGGACTGCTCCCTCAGTCGACAAATGGGGCCGGAGCACCGTCGAGCATGGCCAGATCTGAACAAAAGGGCGAAGCTGGAAGGCCAGCTCGATTGTACAACTTGCAAGTCAGAGGATTAATCTCGTAGGCATAGCGAACGGCAAGCGGCTTCGTTAAACCGTCGCACTGAACCTCAACAGTCTTATCACGAATGATGGCAACAGCCGGAGACCAACGTCCTTTTTCATCAGCCAGCTCAAAATGGGCCAACTGCCCATCGACTTGTTCCTGTGGCGGAGACAATCCATCTTTCCTTGCAATCATGAGTCCACTTTCGGAGTGCGAGAAATGAACGATTGCTCGGTCATCCAAAAACTCAACTCGGTCGAACAATGGACCACTGGAAGCAATCGGTTGCTTGTAGGCTTTCGACAAAGCCATCAGGGCAAGACGCTCGCCCACATCAACTTTATTCGCAGGATGAATATCCTCGTCGAGCAGATCGATGGTGACGACCATTCCGGCATGAGGCAGTCGAGCAACCTGGCGTTGCTGCTCTCGCAAATAAGGCCAATTGGGTCCGGCGCCACTTCCTGGTAGTTGGACAAAATAGAAAGGAAGTAAATCGTCGTTGAAGGCATTTCGCCAGCCAGAAATCAAGCCACGCATCTTATGCTGATAATCCCGAGGATCCTCACCCTTGCCTGAATTTGACTCCCCTTGATACCAAATCACCCCACGCACCGAAAAACGTTGGATCGGCGCAATTCGAGAATGAAATAGCCTCGCGGGCAACCAGTTCTCATCTCGAGCGCGCACACCGCCCGACAACTGCCGAAGACCCACCAGATCACTCTGATCACCAAGCTCCAGTTCGCGACGCAGCGTCGGATGCGACGCGAATGCAGATCGGGGTAGGTAAGGCTCAATGGGAGTTCCGCCCCTTGACGAGTCTACGATCCCAATTGGCACCCCTAAATCTGCGGATAGTCGACGAGCGAAATAAAAACCGACCGCTGAAAACCTTGAGGCAGTTTGCGGGGAACAAATTACCCATTGACCTGAACTCCTGAAATCTGCCAAGGGCTGTGACGCGGCAGCTTCAGCGATCCGGCGAAAACGTAGGGAGGGAAATGATGCGACGACCAAATGCTGCTTCGCAGCTGGTAGCCGTGAAGCCACAGAGGCCAACGTCATTGCCATATTGGATTGGCCGCTGGCGTGCCACACGTCTCCGACAACAACATCTCGAAGCACCACCTCTTGCTGACTACCACTGACCATCAAGTCCCGCCCAGACGAAGCCGCACCCATCGGCTTCAATTCGACGATCCAAGCCCCATTTTGATCCGCTTTGGTCGACAATGCTTGATCTGCAAAACGAACACTCACTGGCTGACGACTCCCAGTCCAGCCCCAAATCTGAACTGGCTGATCGCGTTGCAGCACCATGCGATCCCCAAAAATCTTGCCCAACCGCAACTCTGCACCCACCGGATTGGTCAGAATCACGAGCATCAAGATTGGCGCGAGCCACCGAATCCCCGATAAAATTTGATTGATCATGGTTGCCTCTAATTTTTGCTCACTCGAGCCTACGAAGTCGATAAGTCGCAGCCTTAGAGTAACAAAAGCACCAAAACATCGCCAAACTCTCCCAAAAACGAGGGAGCCTCAGCCGTTCTCGACGTTCTCAGCAACCGTGATTCGGAAGCGATCGAAAGTTTCAAAAAAAGCGAGACACCCACTAAGTGGTGTCTCGCCTGATCCGACATCGTCGTTCGATGATCGCGTTCACACTGCACAAAACGGCAAAGCGTGCCCGCTGAACATTCAGCCCACATTCCAATCGTTACTGAACCATTCCACACGATCGGCACGACGAGGGCTGTAGTTTTTGTCAGCCTTAAACTTGTGTTGTTGTAAGAAACTCAGAAACAAATCAAATGGAACCTGCACGTGCTGGGCCACTACATCCACCTTATCGCTCTCCGGCTTCCAATCGTAGAGCAAGGAATTGTCGCGTTCGAACCATTCGTCCAAATACTTTGCATCGGTCGGACTCGTCGCCAACAAACCGCAACGATGTTTGCAAAGAAAACCTAATAATTTGCTAGCAAGCATCCTGGTATTGGCTGCATCATCCCCCATCGTGGCAGCAGCAATATTCCAAAGACTCACGAACTGATCTTCGTCCAGATCTGCGGGTTTTACGGTGAATTCAATCTCAGTCAGGTCAAGCGTTTCCATGAAAACCTCATTTGGAGCAAATAAGCAAATGGCCGTATTCAATTCGGCAATCCGTGCCGATGGGCCAGCAAGAAGAGCACTGTCTTAGCAATTCATTATCCGGCTGTCCATGGATCCAAACCCAGATTGTGAACGCCAGCAACGATTGATCTTCACCCAGCCTGCGGCCACTCCAACCTCTTGGCCCGCGGTAGGGGAAATTAAACCCGAGCAAACCTCTAAAATTTTGATCGCAGATTGAAAAACGGCGAGTTCAAAGTCGCCGGCTTCATGGTCGATTCGAGGCAACAACCGCTCAGAAATTCCGATCAAAGCCGACGGCCATCTCTTTTGCTTTCCCGCAGCAAAATCCGCCCATCCGCCGATTAATTGAGCGTCAAGAGCAGCCGTGCAGGCCATTTTTTCCTATTTCTTCGCGATAGCTTGTCTACCGCATGCATGACTGTCAACTATTTCTGACCTATGAATGTCAACGTGATCGTCAAAGTCAATCATCTTTTCGCTCTTGCCTCTTACCCAAATGCTACTTTCAAAAACATCCGCAGGACCACTCCTCCTCTTACCGATAGCAAGATCTGCAAACGATATAGTTCCATTTGCAAACAGCTGGTAAGAGGCATCGCCGATTTGGTCGCTACTATTTTTCTTGCGATGGCAACTTGGAAATTGGCAATGAACAACAAAAAGCGAATTCACGCACGAACTGTGCGAATCCTCGGATTTGTCGCGGAGAGGATCTGGCCCGTGACTCTCCTGAGTCTGGTCGGACTCTCACTTGCGGGATGCGCATCTCCACGGCAACCAACGAGTTTGGCATGCGGCCCTTCCAAGAGCTCAGTCGTCTCCAGCAGAGCCGAACGGATCCCACCAGAAGTAACGCGAGTCGCACACACGGCGGTGGAGGAGTCGAGGGTCGAGGTCGTTCACCCTGAACAACTCCCCTCCCAGATCATGCACAGGCAAACATCGCTTGACGAGTTGACGCTTGCTGCGGAAGTCTCGAATCCATTTTTGCGTCGCCTCTTCCAGGATTACCAGGCTGCCCGCGCGAAAGCTCAGTACATCGGCAAATTGCCCGACCCAACCATTGGAACCAATGTATTTGGTCATCCAATCGAGACGGCTGCTGGAGCTCAGAGAGCGAATCTCACCGCAGCTCAGATGCTACCCTGGCTGCCTCGACTCAATGCGCAAGCGCAGCAGGCTTATTTTGAAGCAGCAGCGATTGGTCAACAGCTTGCATCAGAACGACTCAAAGTTTTCGCTCGTGTACGTATCCTTTGGTATCAACTTTACGTCATCGAGAAACACATCGAAATAAACACGGCGAACCAGCGTTTGCTGCAATCGCTCATCGACGTCGCCAACGCGCGCGTGGCAACGGGCAACACGTCGCAAGGCGATGTTCTGATTGGCACCTTGGAATTCAGCAGGCTTGAAGAATCCCTTGTTGAACTTCGTCAACAACGATCTTCGACGACATCAGAGATCAATCGACAGGTAGGCCGATCGGCCGAAATCCAGATTGCGTCACCTGAGCAATTGCACGTTGTCCTACCCGCCTGGCATCACTCCATGCTTCGGGATGCCGCCTGGGCCAATCAACCTGAAATCGAGTCGGCCAGAATTCGCACCCAGGCTTCGCGTTGGGGAATAGAAGTCGCCCGACTCCGTCGCCGTCCCGATGTTTCACTCAACGCTAACTGGTTTGCGATCGATGATAATCGTCCGCTCGTCCCTCTTGTTGATGTCGGACAAGATGCCTGGTCAGTGGGCGCGACGCTGAGCGTTCCGATTTACCACAAGAAAAACAATGCCATCGAACGAGAAGCTCGTTGGCAGCACGCCGCGTCTCATTCAACCGTAGAAGAAATAATGCAACGTTACGATTCTGCAATTCTTGATTTGTGGGAACAAGCACGCGCGGCAGACAAAACAGCGAGACTGTATCAAGATACGATCATCCCTGAGGCAGAACGCGCATTGAATGCGGACCAACAATCCTATGCAAACGGCGAAGTTGAATTCGATCGGGTGATCGGCGACTTCCGTAATTTGCTGACTCTCGAATTGGCGCACTATCGGTCGATCGGCCAACTGGCGACGGCAATCGCCAGAATTAAACAGGCGACAGGCACGGAACTTGCCGAACAGCCCGTTCCCCCCAACGAGACATCGCAGCAGTCTGCAACCGCAGAGTTTCCGGAGAGTCGCCCGTCTCACCCCCATCGGCCCCCAGAACCTGCCGAGATCGATTAGGATTTAGCCTTGTCGTCTGTCTCTTTTGCAGTGATACTTGCTAAGGCTGGACCCGCATATAGTATTTTTGGCGAGCAGATTTTTGCATGTTTATTAAACGCATCCGACCTTTAGCATCGGCCTTAGTGGCAACCGCCTTGTTGACCAGCCAAGTCGTTGCTTCGATACCGTCGCGATGTGGATGTTCTGAGAGTGGATGTTCTGAGAGTGGATGTTCAGCAAGGTCTGAGCAGGAAACCATTCAGCGGATGGCAAAAGGAACAGACTGTTGTTCAGCTGCCGTCGCCGAAACCCATTGCAACTGCGAAAACGGCTGCGATCCGTGCGACAGATCGCCTCACTGCAGTTGTGGCTTGACTCCGATCAAAGTTCCGACTCAAAAAGATCCGACAAGCTGCCGAATCGAACAGTTCAGCTCAGCAACGCCTCACGAAAACGGAACAATCACCGACGGGCTAGAGCACAACCACGATTCTTCTGTCCCGGCTGCTCCGTCGCTACGAGAAAGTGTCTCCATTCACATTCTCTTTTGTATTTGGCGAATTTGAGATCAATCGCCCGCTTCTGCGCAATTATGACTTGCGCCCATTTTGCGCAAGTCCTTGATGATGGCTACCGGCCTTCAGTTTTTCCGCAGATTCACTCGCCGTGATGCACGATGATTCTCAGGCAACTTCCTGAACAAGTCGCACCGCAGACTGACAACATCGATGCTTCAAGGCTTACTCATTGATGCAATGCATAACGCAGTAGTTTGTCATGAGGTGAAACGATGTCTGAATCCAGCTCGAAGACAGAAACCGCAACACCCCACCCCACGGATCATCGCAATGTGAGCTGGTGGATAAAGCTCATCATTCGGCCACTGTTATTCCTGCTCGTAGGCGTAATTCTGATCGCCGCGCTCGGGGTCGCTCAGAAAGCGGGTTGGATCACATCCGAGGGCGAGCCCCGCGCCTCATCGGGGACGGGTGGTAAGCAAACGTATACCTGTCCGATGCACCCTCAGATTCGGACTCCTGAACCTGATCGTTGTCCAATTTGCGGGATGGAACTCGTTCCGGCAACTTCAACAGGCACCGATGACTTGGATGAACTCTCGGTGAGAATCCAACCGGCACAGAGAAGACTTTCAAATATTCAAGTTAGCGAGGTGCGTAACGAACCGGTCGACGCCACAATCAATTCGATTGGTGCCATCGCTATCGACGAAAGCCGCATGGCCACAATCTCGTCTTATTTCGATGGACGCATTGAACGCTTATTTGCAGATTATACAGGCGTCAGGGTCCAGAAAGGTGACCATCTAGCGATCATCTACAGTCCTGAATTGTTTGCGGCCCAAGTCGAATATATTGAGAGTCGAAGATCTCTTGCTACCGCAACCTCGCTCGAATCTGTACGAAAGGCACAAGAAACGTTCGTCACGAATGCGAGACAAAAACTCCAGGAACTTGGCCTGAGAGAAAATCAAATTCAGGAACTGGAGCGAACGGGTAAAGCGAACTCCCGGCAGACAATCTATTCCACGATCGGAGGTACCGTCATCGAAAAACTGGCGGTAGAAGGAAAATACATCACGACAGGAGAACCCATCTATCGAATCGCCGATCTATCGATGGTTTGGTTGAAACTCGAACTCTATCCTGAAGATGTTTCGCGCATCCGATTTGGTCAGCAGGTCAAGGCTCAAATCACGTCGCTACCCGATCAGCTGCTCACAGGCCGCGTGGCATTCATTGATCCAGTCGTCAACGAAAAAACTCGCACGGTGGGTGTTCGTGTTGAATTCCTCAATCCCAACGGAAACCTTCGGCCCGGGGACTATGCGGAGGCTTCTATTCGCCTTCCCATTGGCCAGAACGGAGAAATCTACGATGCCAAACTTGCGGGAAAATGGATCAGTCCCATGCATCCGCAAATCATTCGAGACGCGCCGGGGCCCTGTCCTATCTGCGGAATGGCTCTCGTCCCCACGACGCGTTACGGTTACGCAAGTCAACCGGTGAAACAGCCTTCGTCGCTGTTCGTACCACGCTCTGCCCTGTTAATGGCTGGCAAAAACAGCGTGGTCTACGTGGAAGTCGAGCCGGGACGATTCGAAATACGACCGGTAACTTTGGGGCCACTTCTTCGAGATCGTGCGATTGTGCTCCAAGGCTTAAAGGCAGGGGAAAAGGTAGCGACGGCCGGCAACTTTTTGATCGATTCCCAAATGCAACTCGCAGGCAAACCCAGTTTGATCGATCCCACACGGGCAATCGAAAAAGCTGCAACTCGAAACAAGCCATTACAGTTACCGGAGCTTCTCGTCGCGGCGATCGACGGTGAGGCGGGATCCCAACTCGAATCGCTTTTCGCAAGCTATTTCCGCATTCAGCAACGATTGGCTGCTGACCAGCAACCCCCGCAAAAAGATCTCACAGAACTCCACTCGCTCGCTACGAGACTTGCCGCCGATCAAAACCTATCGACAGAAGCAAGGAATCAGCTGAGTGAAATCGCAACAAACAGCGAACACCTGGACCATCTTGATCTGAAACAAATAAGACATGATGCCTTCCGCCCCATTAGCCATGCAATCATAAAATTGGCCTCAGTCGCCCGGGGAAGTCAGGGCCAGCAAGCATTCCAGCAATTGTTTTGCCCAATGGTGGAAGGAGGATCCGGGGATTGGCTTCAGGCCGAAACCACACCGGCCAATCCGTACTGGGGCGATAAGATGACCACCTGCGCGATAGTAGTCCGTTCGCTTCCAATACCCCAAGCCAAAGCAAAGCAAAAGTCAGAACAGCGAGATACGGAAACTCATTCCGCGACCGGAGGTCAGCCGTGATTCGCCAGGTAATCAGTTTCTGTACTCGCGAACGAGTCATCGTCTTGCTACTCACGGCAGTTGTTATCGCTTACGGTTCCTATTGCGCGCTACAAGTACCCATCGACGCAATTCCGAACGTCGGTGAAAACCAAGTCATTGTCTTCACGGCTTGGCCAGGTCGATCTCCCAAAGATATTGAGGACCAGATCACCTACCCACTTTCAGTCGCGTTACTGGCGGTGCCCGAGGCTGAAAGCGTGCGAGGCAAGAGTCTTTTCGGTTACAGCTTTGTACAAGTCACCTTTTCGGACAATACCGACTTTTACTGGGCTCGATCACGTGTCGCGGAACAACTCAATGGCGCCACGGCCGATCTACCAGACGGAGTTGCGCCGACGCTTGGACCCGATGCGACCGGCATCGGGCAGGTCATGTATTACGTGCTTCAGCCGACGCCGGGAACCAACTTGGCCGAACTCCGAAGTTTGCAGGATTTCGTCATTAAGTATGAACTGCAATCCGTCCCCGGCGTGAGCGAAGTGGCAAGCGTCGGTGGATACGTCCGCCAATACCAAATCGAAGTCAATCCTGATCGACTGCGATTTCATGATATCCCCTTGGACAAGCTGATTCGGGCGGTTGAAAATTCCAACATGGACGTCGGTGCAAAGACCGTCGAATCAAGCGGAATGGAATTTATCATTCGGGGACGCGGATTTATTGGCGATGACGGAGGCCCCACGCAAGCGATCGAAGATATCGAGAACACAGTGGTCATCACACGTGACGGTGTACCTGTAAGGATTCGCGACCTGGGCGTTGTCCAGCTGGGACCTGACTTTCGTCGCGGAGCGATGGATTTAAACGGCTCCGAAGCGGTGGGGGGCGTAATTGTGATGAGATTTGGGGAAAACCCCCGGTCCGTTATCGATCGCGTCCGGTCAAGAATCAAGCAAATCGAACCCAGCCTCCAAGGAATCAAAATTGAAATCATCTACGATCGCACCGACCTGATCGATGAAACCATTGCGACGCTTACCACGGCACTTTTCCAAGAGATAATTATCACCGCCGTCGTGATCTTGCTCTTCTTGCTCCACTTTCGTGCGAGTCTCGTCGTCGCGTTGACACTTCCGATTGCCGTTCTGCTGGCGTTTATCGGCATGAAACAGTTCGGCATCGACGCAAACATTATGTCCCTTGCCGGTATCGCCATTGCAATTGGAACCATGGTCGATATGGGCATCATTGTTTCGGAATCGATCTACGGTCACATCGCCGAATGGGAAAAAGAGGGAAGTCCGGGCGGGAGCGAGCAGCGTTTGCAAGTTATCAATCAAGCAGCCGGCGAGGTCGCACCAGCCGTCATCACAGCCGTGTTGACGACGGTTGTCAGCTTTTTACCTGTTTTCATGCTCACCGGTCGTGACTTCCGACTATTCGCTCCACTGGCGTGGACGAAGACTTTTTCTTTAATCGCCGCGTTGATCGTCGCCGTCACACTCGTGCCTCTGTTCAGTCGAATACTACTCACCTCCAGCGGCCTGAAGATTCCCACGAAGCTTGCCGGCGCGACAATGTTCAGCATCTTGCTGACGACTTCGTGTTTCTTCCTCTGGGGCGACATGGCCGCCAATCAGTTCTCGATTGGAAAACCCATTTTGACAGTCATGACTGCTTTTGTTGCTTGGATTGGCGGAATACTGATGCTGGGTGAGCGTTTGCGTCCCATCGAACAAAACCCGGTCAGTCGGCGGATCCACCAAATTTATGAACCAACGCTTCGGTTCTTCCTGCGAAAAAAGGGGACCTTCCTTTGCCTACCCCTCCTTCTGCTGCTGCTCGGTACGGGTGCATGGATTGGTTTACCGACCGTACTACGTCCTGCTGAACGTTTCACAAAACTGCTGGGAACAGACCTTAACGAAGTTCCCGGATATGTTCGCTTCAAACATATGTTACCCGGGCTGACGACGGACGATTGGATTGCTTTAGACGAAGGTAACTGGTTCTACATGCCGACGCTATTTCCTGCCGCAAGCTTTTCTCAGGCAATGGAAGTCCTACAAACCCAAGATGCGCTCATCAAAGAGATTCCCGAAGTCGAAAATGTGCTAGGAAAAATCGGTCGTGTAGAATCAGCCCTCGATCCCGCACCGGCAGCGATGGTCGAAACCTATGTGATGCTTAAACCCAAAGAGCAATGGCCTGCGGGAGTCACCTCTCGCGACATCTGGGATCGAATCAATGCGGTAGCAACACTTCCTGGTGTGACTCCAGCCTCACCGCTTCAGCCAATCGAAGGTCGAGTCGTGATGTTACAAAGTGGCATCAAGGCGTCGATGGCAATTCGAATCTATGGCGACAGTCTCGAAGGTCTGGCGAAAGCATCCTTCTCCGTTGCAGAGCAATTAAGAAATATTCCTTATGTAAATGCAGCAACAGTCAATCCCGATATCGTGCTGGGAAAACCCTACGTTGAGTTCAAAGTCGACCGGGAAGCGACGGCTCGCTACGGAATGTCAACGAAGATGGTCAATCAGATCATCGAAACCGCCCTGGGAGGGATGAATCTCACGAAGACATTCGAAGGTCGGGAACGCTACCCGATTCGGGTTCGTTATCAACGAAACCTGCGGGAACGAATCGATGAGTTAACACAACTCCCCATCGTGACTCACTCCGGTGAGGTCGTACCGCTGAAGGTTTTGGCCAAAATGCAAACAAGTTGGGGACCTGGCGTCATCAGCAGCGAGGATGCTCGGTTGGTTGCCCACATTTCGTTCTCACCTTCCGGCGCAACGGGTGATCTGGAAACCGTAAGGATCGTCGAGAAGGCCTTGCGGAAATCTCAAGAAAATCGATCGTTAGATTTACCCTCCGGATATGCTCTGCAAGCAGTTGGTTCATTCCAAAATCAAATCGAAGCAAACCAAAGGTTGATGTGGGTTCTACCCCTCGTCATCTTTACTAATCTGTTCATCATCTATCTGCAGTTTCGACAGCTATCCACAACGCTCATCGTTTTCGCTGGAATTCCAGTGGCTTTTGCCGGCGGTATGATTTTGCTCGCCGTCAATGACATTCAAATGAACACCGCGGTCTGGGTGGGTTTCATCGCATTATTTGGCATCGCCGTCGATGATGGCGTCGTGATTGCGACCTATCTCGAACAAGTTTTTTCTCGTCGTCGACTGAGCAACATTGCTGATCTCCGCAACGCCACGCTCGAAGCGGGCCTGATGAGAATCCGACCATGCTTAATGACCACTTTTACGACAATCATCGCCCTGATTCCTGTTTTGCTGTCTACCGGTCGCGGTGCCGATGTCGCCAAGGCTATGGCCTGGCCCGTATTTGGAGGCATGGCCGTTGAACTGTTGACGCTCTTCGTGGTTCCGGTTGTCTACTGTGGGTTCAAGGAATTGAAAATGAATCTCGGCATGCGAGATCGACATTGGAGCACTGCAGGCAATGCGCTGCTATGCGAAGAACGCCCAACTACAACATCACTCATCAACGACTAGCGATTCGTGGAGCCGTCATTTACGAAAACTCGACTTCGATCGCTTCGAAAGAATAATACAAACCAACCCTTCGCACAGATGTCAACAGTCGCCCATGACAAATCTACTCCTGGTGGAGATAACTTTCGGCCATAAGTTCTCCCAGACGCACAACACCCAATGTATCCAGCACAAGCTGTTTCGATTGCGGCGGTAAATCAAAAGCTTTGATCAGGACGAGATTGTCATCGGTTGCGGCAATTGCCTCCAAAGCTGCAGTCACATCGATCGAATTAACACTTTCGTGGTCCGTTGGTGGTTGCTGACTGACAAACCACTTCAGTGCAGGAAGCGACAAGTCTTGTCGACTCTGCTTCACCGTTGCGCCCAGCCACTCTGGCACACGCTGCCGATAGGGTGGCATTGACATTTCATTCTCGCCGAGATGGAGAAATATCCCCGCAAGCTCCACTTGATGCCCACGTTGCTCGAGTTCCCGAATCGAGTCCTGAATAAAACGAATGAATTGCGGGTACAAATGGCGACTTTTGGCGACGCTACCTTCCGGCGTCCAATCATTCATTTGCGATCCGCTATGGGTGAATTTGGCGATTGCAATATTGTCTGAAATTTCTTGTTTGAGCAAACGTCCAAAGCTCAACTCAGGTCCAAAAGTATCGTAAAACCCAGCGGGACCCAATGGCTCCCAACCAAGAGACTTCTTATATCCACCACCAATGCTGTAACGAAAGGCAATTTCCGGATTATCGTCAAGTAGATCTGAATTGGCTGTTTTCAGTTGTTGAACAAAAGCCCGCTCACCTTCCATATTGCGAAACCCGCCGAGCACGAACAACTGGACCCTCTCGTCCGCCTCATAAGGCCATCGGTCCAGCACTCGTTCACTCCTATCCTGTTTTCCAATAGTGCGCAGATAGGCATCCGCATAATTGACGCCTTGCTCCAATTGCCCCAACGTTCCGTAATGGTAATGCAATCCAACACCGCCTCCGATTTCAACGCCGACATGCGAGGTCGGCACATATTCGGCTTGGGGATCAGCCTTGGTTACAGCACGCTGACCCTGACTGATCGCATACATTCTGGGGCGAAGATCCATTCCCCAAATCGTCTTCGTACAAAGCTCTCCGATATAAAACTTGAGGTTCGGCGCTTGCAGATCGCGTCGCCATTGAGCAAGAAATTTCGCCAAGTTGTCGCCATAATTGGGCATGTATTCTTCTTCAAACATATCGTTTTCGCCTTGGTGCCAGACAAAACCTTCCAGGCGATAAGGGATTTTTTTCTGATCAAGTTTCGCGAGAGAAGCTTTCACCAGTTCCAGCGTTAAGGGATACATCTTGAATCCCTGAGGATCATCCGGATTCCAATCCCCGCCTAAATGCGTTCCACCCGCAGCACATTTTATGATCCCAATCGGAGCATCTAGATTTCGACTCAATCGACGAGCGAAACTTAACTCCGGGCCAACGACATCATTGACGGGTTGCAGATCGCCCCAACCGTCTGACGTCATTTTTTCCTCCCGGCCAATGCAGTAAGAAAACAAAACGTCAGCTTGAGTTTTCCCGAACCCAACGAAGGGTGGGAACCGATCGATATCTCGAACGTGGGAGTCAGAACCCACCATATTCGACTGGCCGGCAAAAATAAAAATACGGATCGGTTCAACATCCGCTGCGACGACTGACACATTCCAATAAAAGAAAACAGTCAAGAGCCAATACAGTTCGGTTTTCATTTTCATTTCGGTTGAACGTCTCCAACAAGATTCGAAAAATTTCACAACGCAAAACAACGGCGAGGCCGGCGAATGAGCAATCGCGTCCAGGAATTTACGTTATCAGGGACTAACAGTGCCGTCTGCCTTAGCCAAGACCTAAGCGAGAACGAATTCCCGCTTGGATCGCATGCGGTTTCGAGGTACCGTCAATATCCAAAACAAGCTCTTTCCCACGAAACAGAGCCAAGACGGGCTCTGTTTTCTCATGGTAATCTCGCAATCGATCGGTCAGAGCAGCAGGCGTATCATCCGGCCTGGTCACAAGCTGTCCGGAACACACGTCACAGGTATTTTCTCGCTCAGGTCGATGAGAGATTAGATTGTAGTCCAAACCGCACTCACTACAGAGGCGCCGCGACAGTACTCGTTGCCGCACAACTTCGTCTGACACTTGAATATGGATCACAGCATCAATGTCATAACTTTCGAGAAAGAAGCGAGCTTGCCCCACATTACGCGGAAAGCCGTCTAAGACAAATCCGTAATTCCAATCGTGATCTTCCAGTCGACGGTGCACGATGCCTTCAACGATTTCATCACTGACCAGGTCACCGTCCGCCACAATTCGCTTGACTTGTGCACCGAGTTTGGTGCGGTTCTGAATGTGCCAACGAAAAATATCGCCAACACTAATGTGTACAAGATCAAGCGTCTCTCGCAGCAACTGCGCCTGGGTTCCCTTGCCACATCCTTGAACTCCCATGATGACATATTTGTGCATATCTGCCTGCCGTTCCTTGTCATAAGTCTGTCACACGGGTCAATTCGATTCTTTCTTCGAGATTCGATACAGATGGCTTTCGCTGCGCATGAAGAAGGACTTCCCCGAGATCGCCGGTGACGCCAAAAAAATCCCATCCAGCTGATTCGTGGCGATCGAACGGAATTCG
Source organism: Pirellulaceae bacterium (assembly GCA_029243025.1). Lineage (NCBI taxonomy): Bacteria > Pseudomonadati > Planctomycetota > Planctomycetia > Pirellulales > Pirellulaceae > Pirellulaceae bacterium. Next base: position 19,902 of record JAQWSU010000046.1, read on the forward strand.
GAGTCGATTTGAATCACGATCGTTTTTCCTTCTTGGCTACAAACGTAAACATTTCGACCAACGCTGATCGGTGAAGCTCGGTAATTGCCGCCCAGTCTTTTCTGCCACAGTTGTTCTCCTGAAATCGCATTTAAACAGGTGGCAATCCCAGAATCTTTGATCAAGAACAATTGCTTACCCATCAGCAGCGGCGAGGGCACCTGCGGTATCGTTTCTGTCCGGACCCAAGCAAGGTGTTCATCCCCCAATTGCCCGCGACCATCTGGTCGAATCGCATACAGCGCGTAATGACCATCCCGCAACCCGCCAATCGCATACACCAATCCGTTTCCGAAGACAGGACGTGCAACCAGCGAGAAACAATTGTAGGGCAACCACCAAACCTCTTCCCCCGTATCGACCCGATTGGCCACCACATGGTCAGCCGGAGTACTAACGAGTAAGGACTGGCCCGCTACCTCAATCACAAGAGGCGTTGAGAATGCGATGAACGGGAGCCCTTTACGAGAAACATTCTGCTCTTCACTCGATTTCCGTTGAGCCTCTTCCAAGTGCTGACGATCCCGTCGCCAACGAATTTTTCCATTCTGTTTGTCAAAAGCCACCACGAATTGTCGATCGGACCCATCGGCACAAACAATTAATAAGCCACCAACGACAACAGGCGAATTCGCACTGCCATGCGGAGTCGAATAGATCAACGCTTGGTTGCGCCAGAGAACTTTCCCGTCCAACGACAAACAAGCAGTCCCATTACGGCCAAAATGAACATAGAGTCGGCCTTCATCAATAATCGGTGTTGGTGTTGCATGGCTGTTTTGCGAGTGAACGTGCTCTACTTCATTGCGCCGGAACACCTCGATATTGTGAACCATTTTTCCGCTTACTCGATTCACACAAATCGCTCGCAACGACCGTCCCGCCTCAACAGCCGTTGTCAACCAGATCTGGTCGCCTCGAATCACGGGCGAAGACCAGCCCACCCCGGGAATCGCTGTCTTCCAAGCAACATTTTTCGTTTCACTCCAGTGCAGCGGAAACTGCTCCGCTATCGCATGTTGATTGGCGTTTCCTTGTCCATTCGGCCCGCGAAACTGCGGCCAATCAGCAAACAAGGGAGTCGCCAGCGTTAGCACCAGAGAAACAATCGCAAGTGTCTTCCAATCAATAAATCGCATGGCAGGCGCATCCACCGTCCCCGAAAGTTATGTCAATTCACGACGCCGTGAATCTTTCCGAACTGGTCCATCATGGCCTCGTCTGACTCGAAATTCAAACTGCACGACGGATTCCACTTCTGCGTCAAGGAATTCACCGTTGTCAGATCGCGGTTCTTTATCTTATCAGCTCTCAAACTGACTCGATTGCTCATGCGAAAAATTCGACTCGAATTTGGCTTCCCTCACCAGCCTTTACCGCGTTACTCAACCGGCGAATGAGAAACTTTCAACTAATTTGCACTCGCAAAATCCTGATCTTGCCTGACGAACGGTCAACACGACGGCATGCCCCGCTGCGATGAGGAGAAGCACGCTTGAATTCCTGCTTAACGAGGTAAAAATATCAGTCTGGTTGAGAGGGGGACGCGTCGTATCCGGATATTTAAAAGGATCGCCAGTTGCACTCGCTTCACAGGTCAACATGCAACTGACCAAAATACATTCCTAACAAACAAATTCGATGGGTGTAGGTTGAGCGACACGAGAAAAAAACACAAGTTCGACACCCAACGTGAAGCACGCCGCCTACGTCAATTGGCCGAGCAGGGGCGTATTGCGACGGACAGTGATATGCCAGCGGAAGCTGTCCCCGCCGATTGCACGCGTCAGCAGCCGAACAATTCTTACGCACCGGCCCCTCGCTTTTATACGGACAAACCATTCTCGTGTATCGATTGCGGACGCGACGACACATGGACAGCGCAACAGCAAAAATGGTACTACGAGGTCGCCAAAGGATCACTCTACGCCACTGCGGTTCGCTGTCGCGATTGTCGCAAAACCCACCGAGAGCAGCGGATGCAAGGCGGTGACCCCAATCGTTGGAAACGTCCCGGAGCACTCTTAGCCGCGATTCGAAAAAAGATTGAACCGACACTGATCGAGCAGGAATTCCAATTTGATGGACGGGATTCAACCTGGATCGATTATTCTCGCCCTGGCGTGATCCTGCGATGCCTGTTTGAAGCCGAAGAACCAGCGTTGATTGCCGAGTCACTCGACCATCGAGCTGACTGTCATCAGATCACTCATATTACGCTTTCCGGCGCGAAGTCCGCAGACACGATCACGGCACGAATGGAGCAATTCACGAATGCCGTGCTTAGCTTCGTGCGATCAGTTCCTCAGATCTCACCCAGCGATTCTCCTTAGATCGTTCGCACTGCATCAGTCGGTGCTTTTCGAGTCATTCGTCGAAGACAAGAAAGCGATCAAATCAAGAATCTCGGAGCGATCAAAATTCATCAACAACCCCTCTGGCATCGTTGACAATTTGGAGACACGCCGTTCCGCGATCGTCGCAGCCGGAATATCAATTGTTTCTTTTGGCTTCAGTGGATTTGGGAGTACGGTTACTTTTTCGGCATTTTCCTGCACAACTAATCCCGTAATGATCTTGCCTTCTTCAGTCACAAACAGTTGCGTTTGATAGTCTTTGTGAATCTCGGCAGATGGCATCAGAATCTGCTGAAGCAGTTTGATACCTTGGTGTCGCTTTGCGACCCCCATAAGTTCTGGGCCAAGCTTATTCCCCTTCGCAGCAACCAGATGGCATTTGCTACAACTCGCCTCCTCGAAAATCAAACGGCCTCGATCGATCGAAGAGTGATCCAGGTCATTCAGTTCGCTCGAGAAATCCTCCGTTTTCCACATCTTCACGAAGCGACGTTTTTTCTTGGGCGTATTATCCGTGCGAACCGCCCCTGGATTGGCAACTGCATTCGAGGCTGGTGAGGCGGTCTGCTGTCCCGTTTGTTTTGGTTGGAAGGCAAAGCCAATCGGGGCAATTGACTCATTGCTGACAATCAACTCCTTCTGCTGCTCACCAAGCGCTTCATGCCAAGCGGCTACCGTGTAGCTTCCCGCCGGAAGTCCTGAAAACTCGAACTTTCCACTCTCATCACTCACGGCAAAGAAAGGATGATCCATCACAAAGATGTAAGCGGTCATCCAAGGATGAAAGTCACATTGGATTTTGATCTCGCGTTCGGCTCGCCGAAACGATTTCTTACGATCCGGTGAAGAGGCAGGCTGCGCCACATTAAAAGCTCGGTTGCGGAGAGACAGTGAACGCACATTGTGAATCAGTTGATCGCTGTTGCGCATCAATAGTTCCTGTCCCGCACGAATCCCCTGGACACGAGGTCGAAACATGCAATCGATTTGATCGAGCACTGGCAATTTGCTCAAAAGCGGATAGTCCTGCTTGGGAATCCCTTTCTTAACATAGACAAACACGTTGGCGATTCCACCGTCTTCGCCCACGATCAAGTTTTCGTCTAACAACTGTTGTTGATGTAACTCATGACAGTCGGTGGGCTTTCCATCTTTGCCTACTAATCGAATCACTTGACGCTGGGGACGTGGACCATCGAAGGTCACAACACCAGTCACTTTCCGTTCCGCGCCAAAGGCCAACTGCTGCTCAAATAATCCGGCGACGAGTGCAATCAGCACAACCCCGTTGACAGCAAATTGTGAAGATCGGTAACAAAACACTCTGACTACCATTCGCCTATTTCCCTGTCAACCGATCGCAATCGCCGTTGGTGGGCGACGCCCTTTTGGTGAGTACGTTTTTGGTGAGTGCTCTTTTGGTTACTCACCGGCCAACATTGATCTCAACGATTCACCACTTCCGTCTTCTCATTAATTAATTCGAGTTTGATGATCGAACCAAACCCGCGTTCGGTATGCCGCGCGGGACCATTTGAGTTACAGGTCCACAAATTTCCGTCCGCATCAAACTCAATTTCTCGCGTGTAGGTAACTCGAGAAGGCATACGAAATTCAACGAGGTCTTCGGTTTGCGGATCAAACCGATAAAGCGTGTCATTGCCTGTTCCACAGATCCAAACGTTCCCCTTCGGATCAATATTCAAAGCGTATGGAATCTGATTTTCGGCATCAGGCAGATCATAAACTTTCCATTCCTCTGTTTTGGGATCAAATTTACCGAATTTCCCCGAACCAAAAGCTGGCACCCAAACAATCCCATTGGCGGCCACGTGTAAGCGTCGGGGGCCTCGAAAAGGCGGATTCCATTCTCTGATGTTTCCGTCTTCCGCATTCGGGTCGATTCTTCCAATCCGATTTCCATTCAGTTTGGAATACCAGATCGATCCATCAACGGGTGAATAATCGATCCCATAGGGAGTGATACCGCGAGACTCACCTTTACCAGCACCAACCGCCTGACCGGCATGCAACAGGCGATATTCTTTTACATCAAGCGTCTGCGGATGGATGCTGAAACAGGAATTCCGACCCGCATCGGTATACCAGACCAGCCCTTCAGGATCTTGAGGGTTGATTCGCAACGTGTGCGGATAGGCACCGCGACGAGCAGGTTTTTCTGCACTCGAAGCGATCGTGAACTCCTTCGTTTTCAAATCAAACTTGGCCATCTCACCTGAGATACAAAGCGTGAACCACATATTGCCATCGTTTCCCAATTCGATTGAGTGCGGGCCACGGTACTTTCCGGGGAACCGATAGACTTTTCGCTCGCCCGTATCAGGGTTCAAGGTCACCATTGCATTTTGGCCCATATCGACACCATAAACCAAACCATCAGGACCAAGTTCAATGTCATGGATCATCGCGTTAAATCGCTCACCCATGTCCCATTCTGTGATCTTTGCTTTGGTTGCCAAACCGCTTGGTGCCGCAGGCGCCACGTACTTGGGCCATTGGGCAACCGCTTCAGGCTTGTAGGTATCGACCAGTCGCTGGACAATTGTGTCCTGCGTATGTCGATAGAGGCCGCCAAAACCATCCATGCGACGGATCATGGTCTCCCAATCAACGGGCTTTTCCGGAGTTCGAAAGCCAATCGTTCCAGCTTGATGGCAATAAGTGCACATCATTTTGAAATTTTCTTTGTCCTTCGAATTATCCCACTCGAGCATGCTGAAACCGCTATTTCCCGGTCGCTGTTCTTCCAGATCCTCCCCTGTCGCGGGCTTCATCGTAAAGGCAACGAAATTAGTGTCCGGCGTGATGTCGTCCTGCCATTCGTCGAGCTGTCCAAGCAACCGGGCACGGACCTGATATTCGATATCCCGCAGTCCATCAATCACAAAGGAACCATCCGGTTGGCTGGATACAGAAATGCTTTGCTGATGTGCTTCATCGAAGGCGGAAACCATTACCCCCCCCATCGGGTTTCCTTCCACGTCCACCACGCGGCCACGAATTGCGGCACCATTGACTTGTCCGATCAACAGCCCCTGAGTTATCAGCAGCCCAATCATTAAGCTTTTTTTCATCGTACAATCCTCAAGGACTTCGAGTCCGTCCAAGTATTTGTAGGTTACTCACACTGGAGACACACCGCTTGTCACGCAGACGGCAGGCCCCTTTTTTTACTGCGAGTCAAATCACTTCCGCAGATCCATCTACTGCTATTCGATCGTGCCCGAAGTTTCCAGCACGCTTGACTTCAAGATTAATTGACGAAACTGTTTATCAGTCACATCGTCTAACAAACAGAGAAAGGCAGTCAACTGTTCGATATCTTGATCATCTATTCGCATTTTTGCGTATTCAAGTGCGTCATCACCCGGGTCCAACTCAGTCGACTCTGGACCTGCCTTGACTTTGCGACGAATGATGCCGCGCAGTTCCCCTTTTGTCTTACCCAAATTCCTAAGGGAAGGTGTTAACTGCGGTGATTTTTCCAAATTAGTGCTGTGCCGCTTTGAATCGGTGAAGTCTGGCACGGAATGGCAAGTTTGACAGTTCCCAACACTTTGCTCACCGTCGGATCGCAAAAAAACTTTCAAGCCTTCGTAAGCCTGCTGGTCCATGCCAGGTGGTAGCTTCAACAACACACGCCCCTCTTGATTGGCAAGACGGCCAAAGATTCGACCGGCAACATCGACTGCTGTCTCACCGGCCGCGGGTTTTTCGGGTACTCGGTTCACATAAACGAATGCATCGAACAAGGAACGCTTCTGGTTGGCGAGTCGATGAACTTTGGTTCGTCGCTCAATCACCCCTTGTTGTTCCACTGACTTGGATTTTCCTGCAGGCTTTGGTTTGAGATATTGATTGAACCAATCAATCGCCAATTGCTGCGCTTCGCGACGTTTTTCACGATAGATCCCATAGTGCTTAATCCCCCGTATCGTAGCCAGCTTCTTCACACCCGTCGCCCTTTGATGGGCTAAAATCGCGTGCTCTTCATTATCAAACAACTCTTCATTTTCGGCAATAATGAACAATTTAGCACAATTTTCGCATCGCCCAATGTCTTCGATCGGTGCGTAACGCATTAACTTTTCCCATACCGGTTGCCCTCGCATGTTATTGAAATTGGCAAAAGGTTCGGGATAACCAATCCTGCCACGCGATCTCAGCATTCCCTGCTGAAAAACAAGCTTTCGCAGCTGAGGAATCTGTATGGCCCAACGAGCATCCATTGCCCCAACTTGACTCACAAATGCCTTCACGCGCGGGTCACGCGCCGCGACATAGACCACGTGACCACCGGAAAAAGACGATCCCCAAATCCCAATTCGATCCTGATCACAACGAGGCTCGCCTTGCACCCAATGGATCGCATTCATGATGTCGGTTGTTTGGTCAACCGGGTCAACAACTCCACGAACTTCAACCACTTCCGCAATCAATTTGCCGTCTTTTTCAGTCGGCTCAGCTGTTGAAATCAATCGTGCAGCGCTGTTCCCCCAACCACGATAGTCGAATGTAACAACCAGAAATCCAGCCTGCGCGAACACAATCGCATCCGGCCGCAAGGCCTCCGCCGTCCCTCCCCATCCATGACTCATAATGATCGTTGGCAAACGCCCTTCAACATCCCTAGGTAAGAACACCTCCGCCGCCATGCGAGTTCCTTCGCTGGTAATATCGGCTTGACGAAAAATAACATCCTTGGGAACGTCAAACCCAACCTTCGCTTGAGCGGATTGGGAAGCACCAGTCAAACTGCAACAAATCACAAAAATGATCGACATGATCACGAGCTGATATGACCGAGAAACTTGGCCACCCGGATCCGCATTGATCGGTCGAGATCGCCCGATTCCAAAATATCGAAATACGGAAATGAGATTACTGCGAGACAATTTCAAGATCGCATTATTACCATTACTCGGAATCATGAAGCCATTCCCCCCATACGATCATCATTCAATCCAAATTTTTTTCGGGCCAAGACGTGCAATTCAGCGCAAGACCACAACGTCCCCATTCTAGCGTTTCATCCGTGTAACCGCTTGTATCGTTTCCCCTGTCACCGTTGCCCGATATCGCAGCGTCTGATCGCATCGCAGCGTCTGATCGCGATTGCGGATAAGGGGCAGAAATCGTGGGGAAAATGACAAGCCCGTTGCGTCGCGATGAAATCAAGAGGGCAAGCGTAGCTTGCGTCATGGGAGTCCGATTACATCAAGCAGGAAAATCTCAAAAGTCATCACTCGCCCAAACCGCGTCGGCCAAGCGGCGATGGATCAACCGATCTTCGTCGATGGCCGCGAAGTCGCCAGCCGATGTCGCTGCAGCCCCCGCTGCGTAGCTACCCGCCTGAAACGCCAGCACAAGGTCGCGAGATGTGAAATCGCCATCCCCATTCCAATCGCCATCGGCCCATCCGGAGTTGATAGAGATCTCGTCTTCATATTCGCCAGCCCGAAAGACCACGACGAAGTCAGCCGAGTCAAATGTGCCGTCCAAATTCGAGTCACCATACAGCGAGCCCAAGCCCACATCGATCATCAGATTTCGATCATTCGCGTCGACAACGCCATCCCCGTTCAAATCGAACCGCAAATCACCTTGCCGCACACCTTCGGACAAAAGATCGAGATCCTTCACACCGACCGATCCATCCTGATTGAAATCAGCATCCCATGGCAACGGATCGGTCGCCCCCGGAGATCCACCTGGTTGGCTACTCGGTCGCCACCTGGAGCCGACTTCCCAGCTTTCCGGCGCTCCCCAAGGATCGCGAATCACTAACGAGTCCCCCTCCCCATCACTCGTGGTGGGCCAATCGTTTTCCGCTGGCTGATCACCATCCTCGTAACGGAATTGCAGCACGGTCCCGTTCAGCGCGTCCTCGACTTTAATGGATTCACCGCCATTGCTGAGTGCTCCCTCGAAACTCCCAGCAATGAGATCGGCGGATACTGTCGGATAGGCAGCCTGGAAAGCCGGCAGATCGCGAACCAGCAGTACGAACGCGCCTGGAACCAGTGATGTCACCTGACTGGTCGCAAACAGGAATGGATCACTTGGACCATCGGTTATCCGAACTCCTGTTAGATCGAGCGTGGTTCCGTCACTCGTATTCTGTAGCTCGATAAATTCTGTCGCATCCCCCGCACCGGCCGGATTGTAATGGATTTCGGTGACGCGTAGATACTTCTGGACGTCCGAGGTGACTGTCGGAGTCTCCAAGGTCGCCATCACGACACCTTGAGGGCTGACCAATTCCACGGTCTCAGAGCGACTCGACAAATGCCCTTGGTAGCCATCCATCACAAACAATCCCTGTCCTCCGGTTGGACCGACTTGGCGATTGCGAAATGCCAGAGCATTCGGGCTGACGAATAATGACTCCCCTGTCGGAATGACAGCTCCACCGCGGAACTGATAAGTGACACCTCCTCGCAATTCCCACCCCGAAAGATCGAACGCTTCGGGTGTAGAATTCACCAACTCTAAATATTCTTCATCCTGATTACCACTGACTGGATTCTGGTCGAATCCGCCGAATGAAATGCTGGACTGATCGGATTGAGCGTAGGGAATTCCGACGGCCGAATCATTCGGCAAGAGCCCTTCCACTAATTCGAGTGACAATAACAGATCATTACTGGTTGCACTTGAGTTGAGTAAATGAACAGCCAAGACATTGTCGGCTCCCAAATCAACTTGCGACACCATCGAGGAGATATTGAAATTCTCAAACTCGACCGCTTCTGAGTCACGATGAGACCGCCCCCTCGAATCGAAGCCGTTATCCTGCGTGCGAGTGTTGGCTCGCATCACCTCAACACCGTTCACATAGGCAATAAACCCATCGTCATACTTCATGCGCAACGTCAGATGCTCAACCGCCGACGGATCGTCTAACGAAAACGGCACACGCACCAAGACAGAAGTACAACTCGCACATGATTCAACCGGACTAACACGGGTTTGAATCAAGGATTCGTAATCCGCAGGACTACTCTCAAATCCGATCCCTAACGCCCCTGTCTTCCATTGATCTGCGTTAACAGGAAGTTCACGCCCGGTCCACGTCAGCCCGAGGTCATTGTTTGTTGGCACGAAATACTCGGCTTGATCCGTTCCCTCTGGGATCACGACCTGGTATTCCGTCTCTTGCAAATGCGAAATACTGTGAGTCTCGAAGAGATGTACTCGTCGTGGGATCAAGTAGTCCTGCTTAATTCGATCTGCAGCTTCCTCTAACGTATATCGTCTGCCGCCGAAATGCGTCCGATTCCCCCAGGTCTCTTTATCAAGCAGGACATCTGGCCCAAGCAAACCGACCAACTCATCGATACGGTTTTCAAAATACCGTTGCTCGACAGGCGTTTCCGCAGCGGCCATAAATTGGTCCATCAAGGAACGCACCCGTCGCAAAAACATCGCATTGGTTCGAGGCGAATTGACCACTGCGTGAAAGAGGTGATTTTTCCGTCCATGGAATGGGTAATCAAGTGTTCCCATATAGGGATGGCTTGTATGCGCGGGCCGTTCATCATCGGACGTTGAGAAAATATCAGTGTTGAGGGCGTTGGGCCCCAAAACTAAGTCCAAGTCCCAGGGCAACATCTTCCACTCCTGGTTGCCCTCGGTATCACGATAGATGTAGTAATTTTTGTCCGTCGCATCCAAATTCTGCAGAATCACGTTGACTGCCATCAAATTAATCTGGGAGGCCAAATCGACGTGATCAAACAGAAAACGCTCCAATTCCTCCCCCGTCAACTTCAGTCCGTCAATCAAACCCTGCAAATCAGAGGCATCTTCCGCATGTCGCGTCTTCTTCCGGAAGTAGCCTTCAGCGCGACCGGTGAGTCCATTGAGTCGATCGGCTCGAGCCTTATAGAGAGCCCCATCGGGATCCAATCCGTTACGGCGTAGATAATCTCGATCTGGTTGCTCGACAAAGTGGGCTAAATTCCAAAACTCGCCGTTTTGCTCAACTCGAATCGGGAATGTGATCGGCGCAACTCCCCCCGAATCGCGCGTCAGCTCGTATGACAGAATCGCCCGCACATACGATTTATCGGTGTAAGTGGTATTCAAATTGAGTTCATCAACACGTGGTATATCTTCCTGAAAGCGAAAATGGTAATCGTCGTTGAACTCAATCTTGTATGCCTTCTTGGGCCAAGATCGGGCGGTTCCACCGCGGATGCGAATAAAAACATTATCGTAGAATTCGCCCTGGTAAAAGACGGAAGCGCGTGTCCCACCTCCTGTTTCGGCTCGACTCTCCCGCTGAACGAAGCGGTGCAGCACTGGCAATGCTGATTCGATTGTCGTATCGCTAATCATGGTGCCGTAATATTCGGGAGAGTTATCATCCGTCAAGAACCGAGGCATTCGAGATTCAACCCCATGTTCGTCGGTGATAGAAATCGAGTAGCGAAGCATTTCGCCCGGCTGCGCCGTACCTGCCGGTATGACGCCAGTCAACAAACCGTCATTGGCTAATAAGTCAGCACCTGTGCCATCATCGACCATCAGAACCGTTTGTTCCTCGTCGAACATTCGCCGATAGGTCAGCCGCGCCTCGGTAACGCTAACAGTCGGACCCGAGAGCTGAGCTGTTACCACCAGGGCAGTTGACTCGTCCGTCGGATCCTGGAAAGCATGGGTCGGCGGCAGCAATGACGGCACCACGAGCGCATTTCCAGAAGCCGGAGTAGGAGTTTGTAACGATCCAAACGTTTCGCCGAAAAAGCCAAGCGAGACATCCGATACCGAGGACAAGGCAGCCGCCTCAATCTGATCTACCAGCTGACCGGATGGATCGGCCAACGAAACAAATTCACCATCACGATCCAATGAAAAACTCGCATGCAAATTACCCTGAGCGTCCAAGCTGGGATCCGTCACATCCAAACCGGAAGCGAAGATCACCATCGCACTGCTGGCTGGCAGAAGCGTCCCCGCCGGCATCTTCCACTTTTGCGGCGCATTAACATCGTCCGACAAAAAGTACCCGCCGAGATCAATCGGCTGCAATGTCGTGTTTTGGATTTCAATCCAATCATGAGCATTTGTCGGCCCAGCAAACGAATCCTCTGCACTAACCCGAATCCGTGTCGGTAAAGTACTGGCATTGGCAGCCATCACCTCACTGATTCGAAGTGGCGCAGTGGCAACGGTCATTACCGAAAGCGCATCGCTCCAAACCGTCCCACCACCATTCACCGCAGCAAGTCGAACGTAATATTGAGAATTGGATGAAAGATCTCCAATCAACGTGCTAAACTCGCCATCCGTCCCTTCGAGTTCCAAGCTTTGCTCCCAAAAATCCGCGTCATTCCCTCCGTCGACACTGCCGTAATAGAGCGTCGCAGAAATCAATGTCGATCTTCCGTCAATCGTTCCCTGGATCAGAGCAGCCGCATCGCTCACCAAGGGCGATTCATCCAAGGACAAATCCGCTTGAGGAAGTGCGTTCGTCGTGAAAGAGGCGATGGAATCGGCCCAGACCTGAGCCCCGGCACTCAAGCTGAAGGCAAACGCGCGATAATAATACGCAGCGCCAGCGGTAAGGCCGGAAATCACAACCGTATGTTGCCCTGCCGGTCGGGGCCCGAGATCGGCTGAATGGTCCCAATCTCTCAACTGGTCACCACCCGCTTCGTCACCCCAAAAAATGGTAATCGTCGGTTCAGCCCCCCCGGCTTCGATCAGATCAACGCCGATCGTTGCCGAGTCAAATGTAATATCCGCTGCCGGAAGATTCGCGACTGTAACAGCAAGCATTTGCCTGGCCTCTAACGACTCAAGCTTTACCCGTCTCCCCATTAACCTGGCCGACTTCTTGGCCGACTGAATCCGTTTCAAACGTCGCAAAATACTTTTTGGGAACATACAAAACCTTACAGCTGACAAGGAAAAATATCTCACCGCTTGATGAGCGAATTCACCGATTAACTAAATTTCTTCATTCACCACAAACACGATGGTGACAGCGAGATCAGAATTCACGCAGCGATCGACAACTCGAATTCGATGCACTTCCAACAGAACTCAATGCCATCCATTAATTCGATCGTCGTCGCCCGACCCTCAACTTGCAAACATCCTGGTCCGCATTTCCCACCGAATTGCTAACGTGAATAGTTCGAAAGTCGTCTGAATGATGCTAATCCGCAATAGGAATCGTTGCAAGAAAATCTATTCGCTGGACGTCGAATCCACAAAAAAGCGACCAAACACCCCATCTTTTCGTTGACAAATGCACGCCATCCGAGGCGGTCGAACATTGCCTTGCAAACACAACCCGAGACTCAAACAGCCAAGCAACCGATTTCTCACCTTAATCCAAGGAGCGACCCACTTGAGCCTGCCAACACGGCGGACCGCAAACAAACTTGATTGTGTTGATTTGACAAACTCAATGAAGACCGCGCAAAGGCGCGATGAAAACTTAATGAACAAGGGTTTCAGGACGAAATGATTCGTTAGGATACGGTCCAGCGCTATCGGATTGTCTTACGCATGAGCAGATATTTCCAAGATGAAAGCTGTACCTAAGCTACGCGAATGAGCGCGTTGAATGAAATCTCGTTAGACGTTTTGATCGCTAACTTCCTGTTCCTCACTCTTCAAAAAATTCCAATGACAAACGGACTCAACCATGTATCGCTTTTTATTGTTTCTGACGTTTATGCTTTCCTTCGTCTCCATTGGTCAGACGGCCGACGTAATCCTAAACGAATACAATGCTGTAAGTACAACAAAAATACTTGATGGAGGTGAAGGTGAGGACTCGCAACTTGGCCTGGTTCTCGGCAACGGTGGAAATTGGTTTGAATTGCTTGTAGTTCGCGATCATGTCGATATGCGAGGTTGGGCACTCGATTGGGTAGAAGACGAAGAGGTCGGCAACGACGAAACAGCGGCGGGCAGAATCACGCTAAGTGAAGATGCCATTTGGTCTGACCTGCGTTCCGGATCAATCATCACCATTGTAGAGACAGCTGACGGCGGAGACATCCTGATCGATACTCAAACGGATCTAAGTTACGACCCGCTCAACGGTGACTGGTGGATCAACGTGGTCACACAAACAGAACAAGCAAAAGGTACATCAGCTCTTATTTCAACAGTAACCAATGACGGAGAACCAGGTGATTTCTCCGTAGGTAAGGATGATTGGACTCTGACCATCTTGAATGCCGATGGTAACACCATCTTCGGCCCTGCTGGTGAAGGGGCCGAAAGCTGGGCCGGGGGTAAAGTGAACAGTGAAGAAGCAGGCAGTCTGGAAGGACCGATTCAGACGGACGGACAACCACTGACAATCGCTGCCTGGCAAGCGATCACCCCAAGCAGTGAATTCTACGACGACACAGGCACAACCAGCTTCGGAGCAGCCAACGTCGATTTCAATACCGAGACAAACGAATTCACCACCATTCAAGATCTTTCCGTCTTACGAAACCCGGTCCTTGGCATTTTTGCTCCGGGCGACTTAAACGAAGATGGTCTTCTGACAGCCGACGACCTTGATCAATTGAGCCTAGCAGTCCGCGACAACTCGATCGATTCTCGTTACGACCTCGATGCAAATGGAACGATCAACAACGACGACCGTTTATTCTGGGTTTCTGAAATTCGGCACACCTGGCTGGGTGATTCGAATCTCGATGCGGGAATTCAACAGCTCAGATTTTGTATACGTATTTTCGATTGGCCAGTATGAAAACGGTATCGACGGCAATTCAAACTGGGAATCGGGCGACTGGAATGGCGATGGCGAATTCGACAGTTCAGACTTCGTCGCTTCCTTCGCAGCTGGCGGATTTGAAAACGGACCACGCTCCACGGTACAAGCGGTGCCAGAACCGACGAGCCTCGGGCTAGTCACCGTCAGCCTCGTTATCGGTCTTGGCCTGGCGCATCGGCGTCAAAAGAGCCTCACGTAACCAATCGATTTCAGACGAAACGTCAATTCAGATCGGTGAGTCCAGCCGCTGGATCGTCTGACGTCTAGCCTTCAAACAATCGCCGGCGATTACGTAATTTGCTGTGGCGCAATCCAAGAGAGCACCAACAGTTAAAAATTGAGAAAAGCCACACTGAACAACGTGGCTTTTCTTTTTTTGTAGCTTACTCGCTCTGCGCCCAACCAGGGTGGCTCACCTAGCGAGCAGCGACGGCCAACTCGGATTCGAGCTGCTCTCGTAAAGCTTCGGCACCGACGCGCTGTGCATGCTGTCGACTCAGCAAATTACGACCTTTCTCGGTCCATACTCGTATCTGACGTTGAACCTGTCCATCCGCATCAACAAATCGAATTTCCGTGGGAGTGACATCTTCGATCTCGATCCGGCTGTCAACGATCTGATAGTCGACCGACAGCTGGACGAGGCGATTGCAATCATCGTCCTCCCAAGTAGTTGCGTGAGTTGCCATAGTGAGTCACTCCCAATAAAAAACGTGGAAACAATTGAAGAGCCGCTAGATTGCTACCGATCAAAGAAACGTCGGTCAGCCGCGACGGAAACTTTGTCCAAAAATCGAACTTCTAACGATATCCACGCCTATCGATCTGGCAAAGGGGCTATCGCTGAAGAAAGGACGAATTCATCATTCTTTTTTATCTTTGGTATTTATTGCTTAACACGACTTCCCCCTGGGGGCGGCATAATCGTGCCAGCAATCTCCACCCGACGCTCCTGTCAACGTGATCAAACGGCAGCCTAGCGGGACCATTGGGGAGCCAAAACGGCCCGCCACAACGGTGGATCACAACGGTGGATCACAACGGTGGATCGACAGCCAACGCCGCTCCAACCGTCAGTAAAGCCCCTTCGACGGCGACGATCGGTCGGAGTCAATCGGGCCAGGGGCCGCCAGCGAAGAAACCCAAAAACTACGCATCCATGGCAAGCGTCGATCGATGCCTCACCGGCAGCGTCGATTTGGCCAGGGCAACAGCGCCAAAGAAAAGTGTCGTGTAAGTCAAATCACTCAGTAACGTATTGCGAAAAAAGGGCAATGCCAGCGTGTAGCAACTGATGAATCCATTCAGATTGGGTTCATAAAATGACAGCCAACAGGCAAAATTCGTGGCACAAAAGAAAAGACAACTGCCGATGACCGAGGCGGCGACGAGTTTGCTGGGCTGCCTTCCCGATTGACCAATCCAGTACTGCCCAATCACCACATTGAAAATTAAGCAACCATAGACGACGAGCATCAGGGAATGGAACCCGAGCATCCAATCACTGACCAACATCGCGATGACGGGGATTAGCAAGCCAATTTTTTTCGAGCGACAAAGGGATCCAGCGAATAGAGCAAGCGCCGCGACGGGAGCAAAGTTCGGTGGATGCGGCAGGAATCGCATGGCGACAGCAAATAAAGTGATCATTGTCACCACGAGCAAGCGGGAAGAGATCATTGCGGGTTTCCTAAGGACAAGTTTCGCGGACCGAAGATACAAGGCTCATAGCGACGCGGGATCGGTTACTTCGACTCCCCAGGCCTGCCATTACTTTATTCCGTTCTGATGGCGATAGAAAACGCCAAGCAGTGATTTCATCAAGACTGCGACAACAACTTACGCATAAATCAGAACGGTGATCAATTCGACAAACTCCGTTACACGGGGAAATTACCGCATCCATCACGGTGCTCCATTTTTCGCTACGTTGATCGGCAACAAAATACGCGTCTTCCTGCCGACAAAACAAAACGACGAATTAACTTTGATCAGTACGACACCAGTGGGACCGGTAAAAACAGATCCGGGCGTGTCGAAATTCGCATGACCACAAAATAACCAAAGCGAACATGCAATCTGAGCAAGCGACTCGAAGTTTCGTCCGTTCGCGGCGAACGACAACTCAACTGTCTGGGTAGGTCTTCTGACTTCTGCACGGGAAACCCGCCTTCTCGCTAAGGCAATCGCCTTTTGCAATGGCCAAGAAAGGGTTTCCGCCGTTAGCAGTCACAGCGGCCGGACCGTTCCGGAATTTCACCGGTATTCCCTGTTCGCCCAGTTGCCGCAGGCAACTGGGCCACCCAAACACGCTTGGAATCCAGCTATGTTAAGTTCGCGCAAGCCGTTGTCAACATGAGACCGACTTATTTCCCTCGGCGGTGCTCAAATGCCCCGCATTTCGAGACCGCAACGAAAAAAACATCTTCGACT
This sequence comes from Pirellulaceae bacterium, assembly GCA_029243025.1. Lineage (NCBI taxonomy): Bacteria > Pseudomonadati > Planctomycetota > Planctomycetia > Pirellulales > Pirellulaceae > Pirellulaceae bacterium. Next base: position 36,507 of record JAQWSU010000046.1, read on the forward strand.
TTGAGCCGCTGGGCAACCCAAGCCAGCGTTACAGCAGTCTGAGCCACCACGTAGAGTTCGCCCGTCGGTCAACGACCGACTTTTTCTGAACGACGCTTCTAGCGTCGCCGGAACACCAACCCCCCCCAAGCCCCCAGCATCAACCAAGCGGTCGTTGGTTCGGGAACCACAGCGGGCGAGGCAAGCGGCCCCTTCTCGTAGCCACCATCGCTAAAAGCGGCCACCAGATCACCACTATCGAATCTCATATTGCCATCAAAATCACCATCCGCCCAACTCGCATCTTTGGGCCTGTCGTATTTCGCGGAGCTGAACATCTGCACAAGGTCCGAGCTATTGAACTCACCTTCCAAATTTGCATCGCCCACCCATGTCTTCGCATAATCCTTCACCCAAATCATCCGGTCAGCACGGTTAACGAGCCCATCGTTATTTTCATCGAAAACTCCCAGGTCCGGTGCTGCGTCAGCCATCGCAACGGACTGCAGGTCGATGTCAGCAACATCCACCATGCCATCCCCGTTGTAGTCTCCGGAAACGTTATCAAGATAAGCATTAAAGTCACCCGACATGATCGCGAGCACTTCATCCGAGGTCAGGGCGTGATTGAAGATGGCCACATCATCCAACATTCCATCCATATTGGTTGTGCCATCAAGTCGACTGCCAATAAACAATGGCATGTCTTCGTCAATCAGAAATACAGTTTCGCGATCGATAAAGGCGTCGCCATTTTCCTCTCCGTCGAGATAATGCACGACTTCTCCATCTTCGTCCATCGTGATGGTGATATGCGTCCAAACTTCTGCCTCGGGTGGGTCAAGGGCTTGAGAAGCCTGCAGCCCCCCGTCACCTTCACCAACGTACAATTGGACGCGTCCATCACCTTGTTGCAACGTATAGACATCGTAGGGAGAGGGTTTGTTTTGTGCGTTCGCCCCCGTCTTGGCGACAATGCTATTCCAAGTATCAAACTGAGCGAAGTTGGCCCAAGCGGCAATCGTTAACCCGGTTTCTTCAATTGAGAGTGAATCGGAGTCCGGAACCTCAAGCCATTGTTCGGGTACACCGTTACCTTGTCCCTCAAAATTCATCGCCCCGCCCCGCTCATCATCATTCACCCAAGTGGCTTCAATGACTTCGGCATCATTACCGAACGCGCTGGAATCGGGCTGAGGATTGGCCGCCTCGTCAAAACGCCAAAGCCCAACCAGATCGGCATGAACTGGAGCACAAGTCCACATCGTGGCGATGCAAAGACCCGCACAGCTCAATAGCAACTTCAAAGTCATCGGTGTTTCTCCTTCTTTGTTTTCCGGGGTCTCCGCGTTTAGAATCCATAACGAATCCATAACGAGGTGTCGCCCCAGGGAACGCAAAATCGTGCCCCACTCCTCGCACCAGCCGATCTCAAAGAATCGGTCTGCTGCGGCTTTCAAACTTGTTGGGTCATTACAATGTGGTGATCAAGAGGTGGGCTAGTAAAATAGCAATTGGACGTGACACAATCAATAAAAAAATCACTCCGAGCGAATCCATGCGAAGATTCCTGGTTCTGATCCCGACACTCGTGCTATTGGGCTGCCAAATCCAAACGGCGGATCCAGACCGGGCCGCAAAAACGAGCGCAAAGCCAGCGGATCCAGGCGATCGCAAGCCCGCCACCGTCGAGGCTTCGCTGCCGTCGGATCAGGTCATCGTCGGGGCAACCGGTGATCAATGGAAGACGGAACAAGCCAGCGAGAAAATCGATCGTCATTTAAAAGCACTGAGTGATGTCATCCTTGGCAACGCACTCAGCGGCAACAGCGACGAACTCCTCTTTATCGACGAGGCGGTAGAATATACAGAACTCCACCCGACTGAAACCGATCTGGTTTACCAAGATGCGAGCTTGGAAATCCGACAAGCATCGGCGAATCTAAGCCAACAAATCGAGGACCAAGCCCAAGTGGGCCGAGCAGGTTTACTCGCAGAATTGAAAACGGTTGTCAAACAGCCACGTCCCAACGACACCCCGAATCTCCAAACGGCATACGGAAAATTCAAGATCACTTCGATGAGGGAAACTGATCGAGATTTCCAAGCCGAACTGTTGTGGCAGCTCAGTCTTCCAACTCGTTTCGGCAACTATCAACAGATCGCCCGCTGGCACAGTCGCTGGATCCTAAGGGATCAGAACCCTCATTTGCTCTCGCTTTCCTTGATTGAGTTTCGAGAAGTGCAGGCTCAGGAACAACGAGGGTTCGTTGATTGCACGAATGCGGTCACACGCAGTGCAAGCAACTTTGCGCAACAATTCAGTAACTCGATGAACTACTGGCTCGATCGTCTGGAATATCGTTTTGCGATCTTGCCATCAAGTTATCAGGGGATCGCCATCGCCGACGTCAACGGCGACGGGCTGGAAGACATTTTCATTCCTCAACCGGGCGGCGTCGTTGGCGGACTTCCCAATCGGCTCTTGATACAACAGGCTGATGGAACGCTGCTCGACCGTTCGACAATTTCAGGCCTGGATTGGCTGATCGAGACTCACTCCGCATTGTTTGTCGATCTTGACAATGACGGTGACCAGGACATCATCGTCGCCACAGTAATGGGCCTCGTCTTTGCGGCAAATGACGGGACAGGGCGTTTTGAGAAACGAGGTGTAAAGCTGACGCCAGAAGCGCCTCCAATGTCGCTCACTGCGGCTGACTTTGACCATGACAGCGATCTCGACATCTACGTCTGCTGCTATTCGCCTCGCACGTCATCAAGCTTGATGGGTCGACCGATCCCTTATCACGATGCAAACAACGGGGGTCGCAATCTTTTACTGCGAAATGATCGCGATTGGCGATTCCGCGATGTCACTCAGTTGGTTGGCCTGGACACCAACAACCGACGATTTAGTTTCGCAGCAGCATGGGAAGACTACGACAACGACAACGACATGGACCTGTATGTAGCCAACGACTACGGCCGCAACAATTTGTTTCGAAATGAAGGTGGCAAGTTCACGGATGTTGCAGCGGAGTTGGGGGTCGAAGACATCTCGGCAGGAATGAGCGCCACATGGGGAGACTATAACCGTGACGGCTGGATGGACCTTTACATTAGCAACATGTGGTCCTCAGCCGGAAAACGAATTGCTTACCAACGACAGTTCCAACCCAAGGCCAGCGGAGACACACGCTCCTATCTACGCCGACACGCGCGAGGAAATTCGCTCTTTGCCAATCAACTGGGCAGCGGCCAATCAACCTTCCAGGACACTAGCTTGACGTCGGGTGTCACGATGGGGCGTTGGGCCTGGGCATCTCGCTTTGTCGACCTGAACAACAGCGGTTACCTCGACTTGGTGGTTGCCAACGGATTCATCACCCAAGAAGACACCAATGACTTGTGAAGTTATTTCTGGCGACAGGTCGTGTCGCAATCACCGCTCACCAACGAAATTGACGAGAATGAACAGCCCCACGATCCCTATCTCGAAAATTGGAACAAACTCGCAACTCTGATTCGAGGTGGACGAAGCTTGAGCGGTCGGGAACGAAATTGTTGTTTCTTAAACCACGGAGCAATCCCACCGAACGAACAACAATTCTCCGATGTTTCCGCAGCAGTCGGGCTCGATCTAATCGATGACGGTCGTGGCTTGGCTGTCGTTGACTGGGACCACGATGGCGATCTCGATTTATGGCTGGCCAATCGCACAGGCCCCCGCATAAGATTCATGCGCAATCAGCTGGCTGAAAACACGAACTTCATCTCACTCCAACTGCAGGGCACCACCGCCAATCGCGACGCAATCGGTGCCCGCGTCGAGTTACTTAGCCACGGTGACGATGCAAGACAGATCGAGACCGTGAGAGCCGGCGAGGGTTTCCTGAGTCAGTCGAGCAAGCGGGTCCACTTCGGCTTGGGAGAAAACGAATCGCCACGCACCGTGCGTGTACGTTGGCCGGGCAGCTCGAAAATCCAGGAGTTCCCCGAACTGAAAGCGAATCGCCGATATCGTCTCGTGCAAGGGGCCGAACAGCCCTACCTTTTCCCGAAACGGAATCCAATCACGCTTGAACCCGGCGAATTGACAGCTCCCCCGACAAACGACGCCACGCGTGTCGTACTCTCACAGCGCCGAAATCTCCCCAAGCTGAATCTGATTTCTTTTACAGGAGAGCAACAGCCGTTGTCGTCGATCGGCAGCCAACCCACGTTGATCAATCTTTGGGCCAGTTGGTGTCAACCGTGCATTGAAGAGTTGCAGCAACTGGCAAAGCAAGCTCAGGAGTATAAGGCACAGGGGCTTGAAATCGTGGCGATCAGCGTCGATGAAGACGTCGCGGCTGCAACCCAAGTATACGAACGGTTGGAATTGCCGTTCACGGGCGGAATGGCCCCGAACTCGACAGTCGAACAGCTAACTCAAATCGACCGCGAAATTTTCTACCGTTTTCAAAATCTTCCACTTCCCTGCAGTTTCCTGGTCGATCAAAGTGGCAAAGTCGCGGTGGTTTACAAGGGGCCCGTCAGCGGAGACCAACTACAAAGCGACATCGATTCTTTGCAGGGTTCGCTCACCCAAATGGTGCAGACAGGGCAACCGTTTCCCGGACAATCGATTGCAGCTTGGTTTTCACCCGATCCGGTCAATATTGCTCGCGCTTATTGGGAGGGCGGTTATGCGGACGAAGCAATCGATGCTTTGACGGATCCAGTGCAAAAACCCACTTCAACCCAGGAAAAACTCCGGGCCCTTCAACTGTTGGCCACCATCGCCAAGAGTAAAAACATGCCTGCCTTGCATCAATCTTCCCTGCAGCAACTTGTCCGTCTCCAACCCAACGGATTTGCGGCCAGAATTCAACTTGCCCTTAGCTACCACCGAGAAGGCCGCGCGAAAGAGCTTTCTGCACAGATCGATCATCTCGAAAGGTCTGCAGCCGATCATGCCCAATTATTGCGAATGCTTGGACCGTTCTACATCAGCCTAGGGCAGCCCGAGCAAGGACTCAAACGTCTCAAACAAGCCCAAAGACTTTCACCGAATGACGCCGAAATACAGATGAGTGTGGCGTTGGCCTATCAGATCTCGGCAGAAATCAACCTTGCCATCAAGCAGTACGAAGAAATATTGCAAAATCATCCCCATCGACTGGATGCAGCCAACAATTTGGCGTGGCTATTAGCCACGGATCCAAGCACGGCTGCAAGACGATCTGAAGCTGTAGCGCTTGCTAAGGAGACATGCCGTCAAACCCAAGATCGCCACCCCGCCTTTCTCGATACACTGGCGATGGCACTCGCTAACTCCGGAGACCAAGCTGCCGCGGTTGATGTTCTTCGTCGAGCGATTCCTGTGGCGCAAGGACGTGGCGAGATCGATCTTGCCAGAAAAATGAGAGATCGGCTGACCTCTTACCAATAGCCGTCACGGGCCCCGTCTTACGGATTCCCTGCAGCTCGCATGGGCCCAGGATTATTTCCTAGCGACCTCTCCGTTTTGATAGCGATCTGATTCATCGTCGGCTTTCCGTCTTCCGTGATCCGTTGTTTCATCAGGCCAAACGGCCCGTTGATCGATCACTGTCCTGGATGGGATCAACAGCCGCACCTGCTTGACGATGGGCCGCCGCTTCCGGTAGTTGGATCAACTGGTAGCGTGAAATGAGTGCGGCGAAAATGATCAAACAAGCGGCAGCAAGCAACGTCGATCGCCCTACCATTGCGATCAACACCAGGGGCATGAAGTACCCGCCGACGAAAGTTGCAAGTCCAATTAACCAATGCTTCGATCTCAAATCGAAACTGCCAAACGAATCGCGCAAACCGACAAGTAACAGACCAATCGTGACCCCATTCAACAATAACAGGCCAACGAGCGTCGGACGAAGAATTTCAATGGCACGATCCTGCTTCATCCAGATCGCCAGTACGACGAACAAGGCACTGCCGAGTAAAAATGCAGAACTTGTTAAATAACTACCGAGCCAGCGAGCGTCTTTCCACCCTGGCTGTGAACTGGTACTAAAGAGTACACCCTTGTAGATCGCGGTACCCAAGGCAGGCAAGATCCCAGTGATCAACACCAGAGCTTCAAACCAGCCGGGTTGAATCCCTAACAAGGCTAACAGCGCTGCAATCGCAAGAGGCAGGGAGTAGGCAGTCAGGCACCAAGTTCCCAAAGACATCGGCGAACTTGGCTTAAACACTCGTAACATGTGATGAAAACGCCACGGGTCCCCCAGATCGAGCACCAGCAACACCAGATCAACAATCAGCAAAAGAAAAGCCAGTGGAAACGCAACGCGTGTCACATTCGAAAACGGTTCCGGGGCAATCAGCTGTGATAATGCTGCAACGAGAAAGAGTCCGGCAGTCAGATTGTTGAACCAGACGTCAAACACGACGAGCCCATGCCAACTCGGCGCCTTCGTAGGGGGCTTCGTCAGGTAATCGCTCGCAGGAGATGGCAGACCGGATTTACGTCGCATTTCACCTTCCCAACACAAGGGTTGCCCAGAGAAAAGCAACGCAAACGACGGCGGTAAAAACGGCGCGAAGATAATCACCCTTCATTTGCAGCCAGGGATTGACCGGAGAGTCAGGAAGCCCATAGACAGCGGGCTCGTCAACCAACAAATAGAACGAGTTCAATTCGGAATAGCCTTCCGTCGCCTGATCGCCATACAAGTAAGCGGCAGTAACCCCGTGTTGATGTAAAGTTTCGACTCGTTCGCGTGCTCGTTGCCGCAGATCTTCGATCAATCCAAAATGAATTGATTCGGTAGGACATGCTTTTGCGCAAGCGGGTTCTAACTGGTCTCGCTGGCGATCATAACAAAGCGTGCATTTATGCGCATGCCCATCGAAGGTCGCGCGACCGATCACTCCAAATGGACAAGCAGCCACACAGTAAGAACAGCCGTTACAAATATCCTGTTGTACGTAAATATTCTCAAACTCATTTTGAATCAGCGATCCTGTCGGGCATGCCTGTTGGCAAGGGGCCGTGACACAATGCTTACACACATCGCTCATCATCAGCCATCGGCCAGGACGATCTTGATCGGTGGACAACAAATCGAGTGGATTAACAGATGAGTCGCCCCTCGCGGGCGTATCCACTGCAGGTTCAATCAATTGCTCGATAAATTTGACATGTCGCCAAGAGGTGGCTGATAAGTCAGCCGTATTATCATGGCTGTTCCCCGTCCAATGGAATCCGTCGGCAGGCAATTGGTTCCACTGTTTGCAGGCAACCTCACACGCCTTGCATCCGATGCACACCGACGTATCGGTAAAGAATCCGGTGGCAGGCTGTGGCTCAGGCGCTCGTCCTCGCCTAAACGGCTTCAGCGCATAATCGATTATCATCGCCAAGCGACTGGGTGAGTGCTCAGCACCTGAGGCCAGCTCAGACAGGCTTTTCTCTCTACTGACCACGTTTAAATTTTCCCTCGGGTTGAGCATGCGGAGGCGTATCGGGAACCGGCTCTTCCGTAGGCCAGCTCGCGATGGATTTGGTGGGATTCGGCGAACGGTGTTGCTCAGATCGACCAGCGCGCACTTGGCAGGTAAATGCCTTACTTTCGTGAATGCTAATATTGGGTTCGCCGAGCAAAGAGGTGAGTTGATTGGCCGTATCCCCCACCGTTTCTCCCGCGAAAGCCCAATGAAACGGAATGCCGATTTGATGCACAACTCGACCATTAATGGTGAGTGGTCGCAATCGCCGCGTCACCATCGCGCGAGCCTGAATTCGTCCACGTGCTGATTGAACAGTCAGCCAACTACCAGGATCAATTCCCTTTTCCGCCGCCAACTCATGACTTAATTCAACAAACATTTCAGGCTGCAACTCATTCAGCCAACTATTAAAGCGACTCATCGGTCCGCTCAGGAAATGTTCCGTAAGTCGAAAGGTGGTCGCGACAATCGGATACTCATCGGTTGGCGATGAGGCCAGGGGATTTAACGGTCCCGGAAACATCTCGACGACAGGGCTGCTCCTTTGATCGGGATAAAGCAGATTTTCAACCGGAGCCTCAATGGGTTCATAATGCACCGGCAGCGGGCCATCTTTCAGCCCAGTCGGCGCGAACAACCAACCCAATCCATCACTCTTCATGATGAACGGATTGTGACCACCGATCGCCGCCATCCCGGTAGATCCGTTGGGGGGACGATAATCGGGAGACTTGTCGATCTCAAAATCCGGCACATCTTTGCCAACCCATTTTTGCGTGGCTTCGTCCCACCAAATCAACTTTTTCCGTTCTGACCAGGGTTTCCCAGCGGGGTCAGCTGACGCTCGGTTGTAGAGAACCCGACGATTGGCGGGCCAGGCAAATCCCCAACTCGATTCAACGGAATCATGCTTGCGTAATCGTTCGCGCGATCGATTTCGACCAGGGCTCGGAAATACGCCACTGTAGATCCAACATCCGCAGGCACTTGAACCATCATCTTTGAGTTCGGAAAAGCCTGCTAACAACCGAGGCTCGCCTGTCTGCGGATCGATTTCAGTAAGCGATCGACCGTTGATCTCCTGTAGAACTCGTTCTAGATCAGGTTCGCCATCGATTTGGCTGAGCGATCCATCCGGTAGTCGCGGTGGCTGTCGAAAATCGTACTCCCAGGTAAGGTTGAGCAACGGCTGGTCCTTGGGATCCGTCGAGCCGGCATAAAGCCGCTTTAACTGTTTTCCCAACTCGTAAATGAACCAGGCATCCGATCGACTCTCGCCTGCCGGATCTCGCGCCTTATCGTGCCATTGAATCAAACGTTGTGTGTTGGTCAGACTGCCTTCTTTTTCAGGAGCCGCAGCGACAGGAATGAAAAACACCTCGGTCTTAATGTCCTCGGCAGGAGGTCCCTGGGGATCATCTTTCCAGAACACCGAGCTTTCCGTCTCGAACCAATCTAAGACAACAAGCCAATCTAGATTACGCAATCCTTCCTGATGCAACATCGCATTCGGACCACCCCCTGCCGGATTCTGACCGAACAAGAAATAGCCTTCCAGCTCACCTCGCGACATCCGATCGAAAGAGGCAAGTTGCGAGTAGTTCGCATCAAGTCGAGGCAACCAGGAAAAACCATAATCGTTTTCTGGAGTCGCTGCATCTCCGTACCAAGCCTTCAGTAGACTGACAATAAACTTGCGAAAATTGGACCAATAACCGGTCGATTGTGCAGCACTATCGACATACGCATCGAGCGTCTCATGGTGTGACTCTGCGATTGGCTGCGGCAAATAACCTGGCAGCAAATCGTAAAGTGTCGCCAAGTCGGTCGACCCTTGAATGGTCGAGTGACCACGCATGGCCATAATCCCGCCGCCAGGCCGCCCGATGTTGCCCAACAACAACTGCAAAATCCCGGCTGCTCGAATCAGTTGGACTCCCGTGCTGTGCTGGGTCCAGCCCAGCGCATAGACAATCGCACTGGTGCGTTCGCGTCCCGAGTTGCGGCAGAGCGTTTCTGCAACCCGAATTAACTGCTCAGGAGTACAACCGCAGATTTCCGCTGCCATCTCCGGCGTGTAGCGAGCAAAATGTCGCTTCAAGATCTGAAATACACAATTGGGATGCTCAAGCGTAGGATCCCGCAAAGGCTCTCCGTCGTCAGATCGGGAGTAGTGCCAGCCCCCCTTCTTTGCGTCGTAACCTCGCGAAGTCTCGTCGGACTGAAACCCACTGAACAGCCCATCCAAATCCTCGGTCCCTTGAAACCGTTCATCGATCATTGATGAAGCGTTCGTGTAGTTCAACACATATTCTTTGAACCATTGTTCGCTTTCGATGACGTAATTGATCAAGCCCCCAAGAAAGGCGATATCGGTACCGGCTCGAATGTCCACAAACACATCACACAGGGCAGAAGTGCGCGTATAACGAGGATCAACGTGCATCAATGTCGCACCATTCTCTTTTGCTTTCATCGGCCAGCGAAAGCCAACAGGATGTGCCTCTGCCATATTCGAGCCCATGAACAGGACACTATCGCTGTGCGCCAGGTCTTGCTGATAGGTCGTCGCCGCACCACGCCCAAACGAAGTGCCCAGACCGGGCACGGATGAGCTATGTCATATTCGCGCCTGGTTTTCGATCCCCACGATTCCCAGCCCGCCAGTAAACAACTTTTTGAGCAGGTAATTCTCCTCGTTGTCAATCGTTGCACCACCCAGACTACCGACTCGCCGTACTGAATTCAGTCGCCGCCCCGTCTGATCGCAAGCGGTAAAGTCTTTGTCTCGGGAGGTTTTGACTCGCAAGGCAATCTGCTTTATCGCCCAATCCATCGTCTTCTGCTCCCAACGGTCCGAGTAAGGCGCACGATAAAGTACGTGTGTAACCCGATGGGGATTGACCGCGAGTTGAAACGCATTCGCTCCCTTCGGACAAAGTGTTCCTTCGCTGATTGGATTGTCAGGGTCACCCTCAATATCGATGATCTGACCTGCCTTCGTATAAACAAGCTGACCACAACCAACCGCACAATACGGGCAAATCGTTTCCGAGACGGCCGCCCCACGCAACCGGGAATACTTGGTCGCGGTCTGCGGACTGTAAGGTTGACGAGAAGAATCAGATCGGTTCGTTCGACGGAACATTGCCAGGCTTTCTGAGTCGCGGTACATGCATCGTTGAATCGAATTCGATCCAGTTGAATTTCATCGTAAACTTTTCCGCTCTGCATGTCTGCAGCACCTGCGGCAAGACAGCGAACAGTCACCTTCCCGGCAGAAAGCTTATCGAGGAACCAATCATCCATTTGAATTCCCCATCGATCGCCAGCAAGGTCGCAACAAGACCAAGCATTGTGGCACCAACGAATCCGCAGCAGAACTCAGCAGAAACAGTCCATCGGCAAGCGTTCAAGCGGAACATAAAACGGTAAGTGCTCACTCCACTTAATCCTCGGGATGGGTAGAATAGTGAACATGAAAAACTTGTCACATCTGACGCAACCGGCCTTCGTCCTGCTACTCACGACCGCGATCGTCCTCGCCGACGCAACACTCCGGCAGGCCGATGAAACACCTCGTGCGCCGAAAAATCCCGCTGACCTGATGAAACAGGATCGGTTCACATTCGTACGTGTGGAGTACGACAGCAGCGGCGGCTTTGGGGAGTCTTGGTATCGCTATGAGGGTCGCGACTGGGAACGGTGGGAAACCGATTTCCCCCGAGCCGAACGTAACCTACTTTTTCGACTCACCGAATTAACGTCGCTGTCGATTAATCCAGAACCTATCTCACTGCGACTGACCGACTCCCGAATCTTCGACTATCCCTTCCTATTCATGAGTGACGTCGGATGGCAAGTCTTGTCACGGCAAGAGAAAGGCCAACTACATCGCTATCTTAAACGAGGAGGTTTTCTGTGGGTCGATGATTTCTGGGGGGCCGCCGAGTGGAAAAACTTCTACGAAAACACATCCGATTTGGCAGCGGATTGGCATTGGAAAGAAATCCCCCCGGAACACGCTTTGATGTCAATTGTCTATCCGCTGGAGAAATGCCCACAAATCCCCGCTCGCATTTTCTACGCACAACGAAAATTGAGTTACGACCCGCCAGAGATTCACCGACGGCCCAATGGAGGAGTACCCGACCTGAGCCAAGTTCATTTCATGGGTTTGTTCGATGGCGAAGGACAGTTGATGGCAGTTGCTACCCACAACACGGATATTGCGGATGGCTGGGAACGTGAAGGAGAGTCCCAAGAATTCTTCAACAAATTTTCCATTCAGTCCTATGCCATGGCAATCAACATCATTGTGTATGCTCAAACTCACTGAAACGCGTACCGATTGAGCAGCTCAATCAGTCCCCGCTAACCGTCCAACGAAATAAATCGCGCTGGCCGCCCGTTGTTTCTTGCCACATGAGCACCCCATTCGAGCAAGGTACGACTGCAATCATCTCGTTCAATCGTCAATTCAATCAAGCTCAATCCATCGTGTGCAACGGCCTTCGTGATCGCCTCATCCAACTCACCTTCGGTCTCAACGCGGCAACTCCATCCGCGTCCGTCCTCGGCATTGAAAACATCCACTAAACCGGCGTAGTCCCAATTCTTGATGTAGTTATAGGGACCATCGTGAATCTCGACCTCAATGGTATAGCCACGATTATTGATCAAAAAGATAATCGGATTCACACCGCAACGAATCATCGTTGAGACTTCCTGTGCGGTCATCTGGAAAGAACCGTCACCGATCATGGCAAGCACACGACGTTGAGGACTCCCTAGCGCGTAGCCAAGCGTCGCTCCCACGGACCAACCGATGGAACCATATTGCATTTGAATTGCAAATTCACAATCTTCGGGCAACTTCAACGCCATTCCGTTGAACCAGGAGTCGCCCGTTTCTGCGACTAAGGCTGACTTTTCATCGATCAGGTTTTGGATTCGCGAGAACAGTTGGCCAGTCGTCAATGGAACATCAGCTCCCTCAGGAGAAGGCCACTTCTGTTCAGTACGAAAACGATTGTATGCGGTCAACGACGTTTTGTTTTGCTTGACCTGCGGCGTGAGCGCTTTGAGGAAATCATTCAAAAATACATTGCTAAAGTTTTTTCCGCCTAAGCGGACGCTATCTGCCTTTGCTTCGATAAGTTTTTTGCTGTCGACCAAGATGGTATGACCAACCGTCGTGTAGTCACTGAACGTTCCCCCGGCAAACAAATAACAATCAGCAGAATCAACCACCTCACTGCAGCCGGGCGAGCTGACGGCGCCCCAATAGGTACCCATTGAACTAGGATGCTGTTCAGAGAAAAGTCCCTTGGCATTCGGCATCGCTGCGACCGCGTAGCCAGCTGCATCCGCCAACTCAGTAAACGCCTGCTGAGCTTTATAAGGACCAATTTTCACGCCGGCCACCAAAACGGGCTTCGTCGCACCATTCAACATCTCTGCGGCTGCCTCCACTGCCGCGGCAAGTGAATCGGGGTCACTCTGAGGCGGCTGACCAAAAGTGCGAGCTTGAGGGGCAGAGGTCGGAGCATTGGCGATGTTACAAGCAACTTCGATGTAAACCGGCTTGCGAAGCGTCAGTGCTTTGTCGATCACTTCGTCAATTTGACTCGGAGCATCCGCCGGATGCTGAATCACCACTGCGTCGGCAGTCACCTTTGAAAAAATTTCTCGCTGATAACCGTAATCCACCTTACCGATGGTGTGATGCAACAATTCATACTCGGATTCGGAATTGGTATTCGGTCCACCGGAAATCGCAATCACGGGTAAATCTTCCGCGTATGCCCCAGCGACCGCATTCAGTGCGCTCAAACCGCCAACACTGAAAGTGACCACAACTGCCGATGCACCGCCGGTAGCACGCGCGTATCCATCAGCAGCATAACCTGCGTTCAATTCGTTACAGCAACCCACCATTTGCAGATCGGGGTTTGCGATCAATTCATCAAGCAACACCAGGTTGTAATCGCCAGGCACGGCAAAGTAGTGCTTCAATCCAATCTGTTGCAATCGAGCCGCGAGATACCGGCCAACGGTCCAATTTTCCATATCTGATTCTCTCCTCATCAAGATTCTCTATTCAGCGACAGGGGGCAAAAACCGCTTCGGCACGGGGTGCGTCGAGTCTCCCGATGTTTTGTTACGCACATGTTACACCAGCCAATGCTCTCCCCCAAGATGCTCACGAATCAATCGATCGGTCGATGCAAACAAATCGATTCGGCGGGTACGATGATTAGCCTCTTTTTCCACCAAAAAACCGCTTACAGGTGTGAGAAACTGAGCTCCATCAACGACCGGAGAGAAAAGGTCGTGTCGACCCTGATCATTGCAGCCAATTACGAAGCAGCAACAGAACAACCACCCAACCTGCTTCTAACCCACTCACCATTCCAGCCGGTAACGTAGAACCTTCGCTCCTCGACCGATATCCTCGGGCAAAAGATACAACGTATCTTGATACCAAGCGAGCCCTTCGTTCGTAACGGGCCGACTCACGTCACTTCGATCCGCAAAATAATGATTGGTATGGATCACGCCTTGAGCCAAATCAATCAACTGCAGATTGGCTTTCCCCCTTTGCCGTGATTTATCGATACCACCAGCAATGATCCATGCACGATCGGACAAGCGAGCAAACTTCCAATCTTGAATGGCAAAGCGAGAAACGGGGCTTTTCGCAAACATCTGTCGAAAGCCCATCCGTTTGATCAACTGCCCATCTTTCGACCAAAGATAAACCTGCTTCGTATCCCAATTCGCCCCTAACAGGCGGCCATCACCAGCACCAGCCCGACAAACGGCACCAATATGATCGTCGACTTCAAAACAAGTCTCCGCTTTTAAGTCGGACAACGGACGTCTCGAATCCAAATTGTATCCACAGATCAAGGATGGACCTGCCGGCCGACTGGTGGATAAGGGGATCCAATACATTCCCTGCTCATCACGGTCAAATCCCCCCGGATGATCAAGACGTTTGCCGTTGACTTCACGAGGTGCCAAATCGACGTATTCAAATCGCGCGGAAGCATCACGGCGGTCTAACCTCAACAAAAAAGCGCGTTTGGGCTTGGCTTCGCATCGCCCGGTAATCAGATAGTGATCATCAGAAACAACGAGACCTTGACAATGAATTTTGACCGATTGCCCGTTGATTTCAAACGGGGGAAGAACATCGGCCCCCATGTAGTGGAAGCGAGCCGGACTGGCCGTCGCGCCGTCGACCCAAACACCGCTGGCAAGCAGCAACAAACTACAGATTGTGGTTTGAAAAGAACGGCACATTCTGTCCCTGCGTCTAGATCAATTCTCGGATTGGTTGACCATTTTCTTGAACCGCGTAGCGAGGACGGCCGCTGAAATCCGCGTAAGTCGTATTCAAGGGGACACCAAAGTGATGAAAGATCGTCGCGGACAAATCACCGGGAGTCACCGGTCGCTCACGTATGTGGCCGCCGTCAAACTCAGTGCTGCCAATCACTTGCCCATGCCGCAATCCCCCACCCGCCATACACATCGACATAACGTCTGGCCAGTGGTTACGACCGTCCGTACTCCCTTGCGTTCCCAAATAGGGTGTCCGTCCAAATTCACCCATGGCGATAACTAAAACATCGTCCAACAGTGCTCGTTCTTCGAGGTCGCTGACGAGCGTTGTGATCAGATGGTCGAACAGCGGCAAAAGCGGCCCCAAACCGTTCTTAATACCGCCATAGGGAGGAATATTGTCACCATGCGTATCCCAAGTTCCCGACGCAGTATGGTAACTCAAATCAATCGTGACGAACGCGGTGCCAGCCTCGACAAGCCGTCGCGCTAGCAAGGCCTGCTGACACCAGAGATGCTTACCGTATCGCTCGCGACACTTGGCGGGCTCTTGATTCAGATCGAAGGCGACTTGTACGCGTTTCCCCGCGATCATTTCTACGGCTTGCTGAGTGAACACATCCATCGCGTCCATCGCACCGCTCTGGTCCACATGGCGTCTGAGGCGGTCCAGTTGAGCCAGCATCGAACGCCGTTGATTGATACGATCAAGCTTCAAAGCAGTTGTCGACTGAAACATCTGAGCGGATGTCATTCGGCCCGTATTGTTACCAACAAGATCATAGACTGGCAGGCGAGCGGCACGATCAGCGATGAACGGATCGTAAGCTTGGCCCAAGTAACCTGCTTTGGCAATGTGCGAAACGGATTTCTGAAAGGCCACATAGGGTGGTACACCAACTTGGTTGGCCCCGTGGTGCTTCGCAACGAAAGATCCGATCGCAGGATATCGATGGCCGTCTCGGTTCACGCGAGGCGCCGCCTCGCGATGGCCCGTTTGCAAGACAGCATTGGGTTCATGATTGCTCTTTTGGCAATCGACGCTTCGAATGATCGAGAAACGATCTAGCATCGCGGCCTGCTTGGGCAGATGCTCACTGATGAAAACACCAGGCAGTTTAGTGGCCGTGACGCCAAAGGGGCCACGATTTTCGTAGGGCCGATCGGGCTTCGGATCCCAGGTATCAATCTGACTGGGTCCACCCGCCATCCAAAGCAATATCACACTCTTTCCCGTGGGAGCCTGCGCACCCAACTCGCTGGCCAAGGCGCGAGCTTGCAACAGTTGTGGCAGCGTTAAGCCGGCCATCCCAGCCAACCCGGCCTTCATCATGCCGCGGCGATTCAAGAGCGTCAGTCCCTCTTGACAACGCGCATTGAGCGACGTGAACGCGTGCGAGCCTTGCTCCATAACCAACGCCTCCGCCAGTGATCGAAAAATAGTTTCTCGCGAAACTGCATGATAACGGGCAGGAATAGTCCACCGCAAGCAATGCCTTTCGTATCGGGCGTCCAACTTCACCAGTAAGCTTAGCAGGCAAGCTTCGCAGGGCGACAAAACACCCAATTCCCCTCAAAGCTTGCCAAGCCGTTTCAGCATGGTCCGTCCCCGCTTATGAGCTACTCCTCACGACTTGCTCGCCTCAAGTCAAGGCGTTCTTTCGCCAGAGTGACCTTTCGGAAGCTAACTCGGATCAGCGATCCGGATCAAAAGCGATTGCAGGGTGAGGAACCAACCAGCACACGATCAGTCAATCCAATCCTAGCTCCGGGGAGCACCAGTGCCCTAGATCCGGCCATCAGCGAGGCTTGGACAAAACCTTGCCTCCATCCCTGTTCATCCCAGGGCTGTTTCCAGACGTTTTAGCTCTTGTTTCTCACGGGATCATTCCCTGGCCCTCTCGCTTCGCATCACGGAACTCCAGAAGTCTCCTCTTTCAGCAAACCTTGCCGTCCCACCGGTAACTGCGGTGGAATGAATTCTGGCACCGTTCCCGTCAACGATTTCAGAAAGGCAACGATCAAGGGAATCTCGGAGAAACTTTGTCCGGTCAAAGCTTGCGTATCAGGCAGCAAGCCGTTCCGACGGCTCGAGGGTATTTCGCGATAATAAAAAGTAACCACATCATCGAGCGACTGGAGAGAACCATCGTGCATGTAGGGTCCCGTTTCGGCAACATTTCGCAAACTGGGAGTTCGAAAACGATATCGGTCGTCGTCATCGCCAGTGATTAAGGCTCGCCCGAGATCTCCACTCAGTCGCAAGCGATAGTATTTATTGTCACTCAGCAAAGGTCCATGATGACATTCAATGCAGCCGGCATCACCCTGAAACAACTCCAAACCTTGCTTCGCTTCCTTCGAAAGCGCTTCTTCATCCCCCATCAGAAAACGATCGTAGGCGGAAGGTCCCGTCACCAACGTTCGCTGATAGGCGGCCAGCGCCTTCGCAATTCCATCTCGATCCGGGGCGGATCCGAACGCCTTTTTAAATTGACGAACGTAACCGGGGATGCGCGCTAGTTCTTGCTCAATCTCAACTAACTCCTGATTCATTTCCCGCGGGGATTGGATCGGAATAAGTGCCTGTTGCTCGAGGCTTGCCGCACGTCCATCCCAAAACAAACTCGGGTAGAACCCTACATTCAGACAGCTTTGCGTGTTTCGTGTTAAGAGTTGATCTTGCTGCCCTCTGGCCAATGCAATGCCATCCCCGTACGCCTTTCCCGGAATGTGACAACTGGCACAGCTTATCGTGTTGTCACCCGAAAGTCGTGGATCGAAGAACAATTGTTTCCCCAGAAAAGCTTTCGCCTTTGTGGTTGGATTATCGGCTGGCGCCGTCGGCGTCGACGTTAAGGGAGCCAACAAAGGGCCGTCCTCTTTCACGTCCTCAGGAACCGTTTTCTCTGCTGCATTTCTTTGCGCAACAGCTCGGGACACAAAAACGGCACAGACGAGCTGAAACATTACCACCCACGTCAATAACTTCCGACAGTCGCATCCTTTTGGCTGGTTCATTCTCGTTACACCGTCCATTCGATCATCGTTTCATCTCGATCATATTTCGAGCCGGGCATCGCTGCAAACACAATCAGAAATCAAATTCGCATCAGATGACAAGAAAGGGAAAGGCTGTTTCCAGTACAACAATTTGCTGGCTACAATGTAGGTTCGAGGCCAATTTGCTTCCCTCCAGTGAACCGAGTTCAAAACATGCCATCGCTATTTACTCATCCACAAATCACGCTGCCGCTGATCATTGCTGCCATCCTTTCATCATCATCTTTGTCTTTTGCGAACGATGATCAACCATGGTTCGAACGAGAGACCCCATGGCACGGTTTTCGACAGCAGCATTTTCACATTGCAGATCGCCCCGCCTATGTGGTTATCCCGGAGCGTGCTGCAACGGGAAATCCTTGGGTGTGGCGAGCGCGTTTCCCGGGCTACCACGCGGAGATGGATCGAGAATTACTCGCGCGCGGTTACCATATCGGTTACGTCGACGTGGCCGAACTATTCGGCAGCCCAACAGCGGTCGAGATTGGAAATCAGTTTTACGACTTCATGACGAACGAGCGAAACCTTGCCACCAGACCCGCCCTTGAGGGTGTCAGCCGTGGCGGATTATTCGTTTACAACTGGGCCGCGGCAAACCCACAAAAAGTAGCTTGCATCTATTGTGATACTCCGGTCTGCGACATCAAAAGCTGGCCGGGCGGCCAAGGTAATGGCCTGGGTTCAAAACCCACATGGCAAAAGTGCTTGGCGGCGTATGGCATGACCGAAGAAGCAGCTCTCCAGTACAAGCAAAACCCGATTGACCACGGCACAGCCATCGCCACCGCAAACATTCCACTATTACATATCGTTTCGGAGAATGATCGAGTTGTCCCACCGCAGGAAAACAGTTACTTGCTGCAGAAACGACTGCGTCAGCAGGGACATGAGCTAGAAGTGATCTCCGTCCCAGAGGGCACTGAGAAGTCAAACGGCCATCACTTCGACCATCCCGAACCAGAGCGAGTTGTTACTTTCATCATTGAACATACGCGTTCATCTGATTCGTCAAACGTTGAACGGATGAATTTGCTCCAGAATGCAAAACGCATTCTATTTCTTGGCGACAGCATCACCTATGCCGGGGAATACATTTCATGGTTCGATGCCTGGTTAGTATCGCAAGAGCTGGCCAATCGAGCCGTGGTTATCAACGCAGGTCTTCCCAGCGAAACAGTATCCGGACTTAGCGAAGCTGGACACGCCGGTGG